>CAMWIB010000099.1 GCA_947174215.1 uncultured Clostridia bacterium | reverse complement strand
CAGTTTTAGGCCCCGGCGTAAACATCAAGCGCAGTCCGCTGTGCGGCAGAAACTTCGAGTACTACTCCGAGGACCCGTTCCTTGCAGGACGTATGGGCGCGGGCTGGGTACACGGCGTACAGGAAGAGAACGTAGGCACGTCCTTGAAGCACTTCCTTGCAAATAACGAGGAACATATAAGACAGACCATAAGCTCCGTTGTTGACGAGCGTACTCTTCGTGAGATTTATATGCCCGCCTTCGAGCATATCGTAAAAGAGGAAAAGCCAACTACGGTTATGTGTTCATACAACCGCCTGAACGGCACGTACCTCAGCGAGAACAAGCGTATGCTCACCGACGTACTCCGTGACGAATGGGGTTATGAAGGTATCGTCGTCAGCGACTGGGGTGCAGTCAACGACCGCGTGGACGGCGTAAAGGCGGGACTCGACCTCGAAATGCCCGGCAACAAGGGTATAAACGACAGACACATCGTTGAAGCAGTCAAGAGCGGAAAGCTCAGCATGGAAGAACTTGATACGGTCGCTTTGCGTATGATTAAGTTCGCATACGAGAACGCCGCAAAGATTGACGAGAACTACAAGGTGGATTTGAAGGCAAATCACCAGATTGCACGCAAGGCGGCGGCAAACAGCGCGGTACTTCTCAAAAACGAGAACAAGGCACTGCCCCTCTCCAAATCTCAGAAAATTGCCGTCATCGGTAAGCTCGCAAAGGTTGCACGCTTCCAAGGCGCAGGTTCAAGCCATATAAACGCGACGGAAATCGTTTCCTTCACAGACGCACTCGACAAGGCTAAGCAAGAGTACGTGTATGCTGACGGCTACACCTTGAAGGGCGACGGCTACAAGTCGGGTCTTATCAAAAAGGCTGTCAAGGCGGCGAAGGGCAAGGACGTAGTAGTCGTATTTGCAGGACTTACGGACGCATTCGAGTCTGAGGGCTACGACCGCTCCCACCTCAACATACCCGAATCCCACAACATTCTCATTAAGGAGCTTTGCAAGGTCAACAAGAACGTCATCGTCGTGCTTTCGGCGGGCGCACCTATCATTATCAAAGATTGGGAGAAGGACGTCAAGGCTATCCTCAACCTCTACATCGGCGGACAGGCGACGGGCGAAGCGGCTTACGACGTGCTGTACGGCGCAGTCAACCCCTCCGGTAAGCTTGCGGAAACCTTCCCCCTCAAAAACGAGGACAACATCGTATCCAAGTACTTCCCAATGGGACCGCGTACCTGCGAGTACCGTGAGAGCGTATACGTCGGCTATCGCTACTTCGACAAGACGAATAAGCAAGTGCGCTATCCGTTCGGCTATGGACTCAGCTATACGCAGTTTGAGTATTCCAACCTTGAACTCTCCTCTACGAACATAAACGAAGGCGAGAACGTGACCGTTTCTCTCACCGTGAAGAACGTTGGCGACGTAGCGGGCGCAGAAGTCGTTCAGCTCTACGTAAACGACGTGGAAAGCACAATCTTCCGTCCCGTCAAGGAACTCAAAGGCTTCAAGAAGGTATTCCTGCAAGCGGGCGAGGAAAGAAGAATTTCGCTTACACTCGACAGCCGCTCATTTGCATACTATAACGTACTCATCAAGGATTGGCACGTCGAAAGCGGCGAGTTCAAGATTCTCGTCGGTGCGTCGTCGCGCGATATACGACTGAGCGCAAGCCTGTACGTAAACTCCGCAAACCAAGACGCTCCTATCCCCAACTACCGCGATACGGCACCCTATTACTACAACCTTAACGGTAGCGAGAAGGAAATCCCCGCCGCTGATTTCGAAACATTGTACGGCGAGAAGCTCCCAATCAACACGGAATATAAGAAAGGCGAGCTGACCGAGTGCAACAGCGTAGCACAATGCGCAGTTTCACCCTGCGGAAAGTTCCTGTACAGAGTGGCAATGTTCGGTGCTAAGATAATTGCAAAATCTGCGGAGAATCCCGAAATGATTACGGAATCAGTAAGAGATATCCCCTTGCGTGCGGCAACCGCTATGACTGGCGGACTCGTTCCCGAAATGTCACTGCGCGGTCTTGTCGATATGGTCAACGGTCGCAAGGGCGGCTTCCGTAAGTTTATGCGCGGCTTCCGCAAAAAATATAGACATCAGAGCGTACCAAAGCAATAAATAAACTTGTCCGCTCTATGGAGAAAAACATGAAAAAGCCTTTGGCACTTATCGTCGTTCTGCTCGTCGTAATTTGCGCTCTGCTCGCATTTACGGCGTGCAACGACGATTCACAGTCTACATCATCCTTCGCAACACACTTCGACGGCACCTGTCAGGAGAAGGGCTTTACGAGGTACACGTTGCCGGGTGGGCGCTACTACGACGTATACGACAAGGAGTTTGGCGACCACGTTTACGACGACGGTACCACCATTTCCGCACAGTCGTGTACGGCGAACGGTGTCGTCGAGTACACCTGCACGCTCTGCGAGCATAAGGATACGAGAGTCAGCGAAAAGCTCGGACACGACTACGCAGTGAGTACAAGCACCGCTACCTGTACGCAGGCAGGCACGGCTACGTATACGTGCAGTAGGTGCGAGGATAGCTATACGCAGGAGGTAACCGCACTTCCGCATATCGGCGACGGCACGATTCTCCACGACGACAACGGTCACTGGCAATTATGCAAATACGGCTGCGGAACGAAGTGCGAAAGCGCAAGCCACTCCTTTGACAAAACGTTCGTACAAACAATCTGTACGGAATATAACTACACTATTCTTGCGTGCAAGGTCTGCGACTATACCTATAACGAAATCGATTATGACAGCAAGCTCAACTCGCATACGTACGAGGCGTATACCTGCAAATTCTGCCAGCGCGATATGCTTCTCGATTATATCGATACGTTTGAGTCCAAAGGCAATGAGCGTAGCAATCTTATCCCAATCAAGAGCGAGCAGGAGCTTACGCTTTTGTTTGACTACATCACCCTTTTCCATTTGACTTCTGATAACAAAAAATACTTCAAGCTTGAATACGTTTCTCTCTCAACTGATTCAAATGCTGACAATCACGTTATGAAGTATCTAAGCAAGGCAATTGACCTACATACTGCCGCCAACTGGGGACTTAGCGTTGGCTATCCGCAGTCGGGCGAGGTGACTTATATTTCTGCATACTGCCTTAGCAATAACACCAATAGAGACTACTCGAAGCTTGCGACGATTACTCCCAACGACTACGACGACGATATCAAGGAAACGTACACACAGCTTCATTCTTATCAGTTTGATGAATATCCAAACACGAGAGGCGCAAGCTTTGAAAACTTCCCATACAAAAAGCGCAACTACCAGATGACGGTATCGACGTCCGACCAGCTCTTCTACGCGTTCGAACACGGATATACCCCGATTGCCCGCGACGGCTCTATCGCACAAACGATACTTAACAAGGCGAAAGACGTTTCAAGAAAGATAATCGACGACAAGATGTCCGACTTGGATAAGGTGCGCGCAATCTATTTGTGGCTCGTCAAGGAAGTTCAGTACGACCACGGCATCGTGGACGCACAAGAAATAAATGGCGAAGCGCGCGTCTGGCAATACTGCTCTTCCTATTATCTTGAAGGCGTATTCCTGTATAACATCGCTGTGTGCGACGGCATATCAAAAGCGTTCTGCGTGCTTGCAGGTATGGAGAATATCAAGTGCATTCGCGTGACGAGCAAGGACCACGCTTGGAACAAGATTTGGCTTGACGTTGACGGCGACGGCGAGAAAGAATGGTACGCCACCGACGCAACTTGGGCAAACAAAAAGCAAACGCTAAGCAGCAAGGGAACGAACGAGGTTCTGTCCGTTGACGACCTCCTCTTCACCGACACACAAAAGGCGGCTCTCGGTCAGAGCGCAAACAACTATAAGGACGTCGGCTGTGACGCTGTAACGCAAACGAATCCCTACTCTCACGTCTATTACGGAGAAAAAATGGATGACTCGTGCGACTACGTGATTGAAAGCGAAGAGGAATTTATTGCACTCTTTGCCTACATTGCCGCCTGCGTTGCAAGCGAAAATAAAGCTGTCGGAACGACGGTAACCGTAGACTTGTTCATAACCGTCGAGTATTGCGCAAATAGTGAGGCAATAGCAGACGCTGTCAAAGTCGCGTTTTCAAAGCATAATAAGGGCTACTCCGTTTCAAGAACTGTGCCGAGTAGCACGGATACGTATGACGGCGTTGAGGGCTACTCCTTCACCCTGTACATCACAATCAGATAAGCGAAAGGTTCAATTATCAAACCATTAAAAACCTAATTAAAAGCTTATTAGATTGACTCAACAGCATAATCAGCAAGGAAAGATAATCTATGCTTTCCTTGCTTTTTAATTATGATTTTGCTATACTGCAACTACGATAAACAGTAATTTATGAGGTATGTTTGAATGGAATTATTATTCAGAAACAAAGATGAAATACACCCACAGCCGAAAGTTCCATCTCTTTGCTACATTAAAAACGTGATAACAAATCCGAATATCATAGTTGGAGATTATACCTATTATGACGATGTCAATTCCGGCGGTGAAGATTTTGAAAAACACGTTACGCACTTTTATCCACATTTAGACGATAAGCTTATTATCGGAAAGTTTTGCAGTATTGCGAAGGGTGTTGAATTTGTTATGAATGGCGCAAACCATCCTATGAATGCAATTTCAGCATTTCCTTTCGGTATTTTTATAGAAAACAAGCCGACAATACCGAAGGATATCATAACGAATAAGGGTGATACCATCATAGGTAACGATGTGTGGATTGGACAAAACGTTACTTTTATGCCGGGCATTAAAGTCGGCGATGGCTGTATCATTGGCACAAACGCAGTTGTAGCAAAAGATATTCCGCCGTATTCCATTGCAGTTGGCAATCCTGCAAGAGTTGTAAAAAAACGTTTTGACGATAATACTATTAAACGGTTGCTTGAACTGAAATGGTGGGATATGCCCATTGAGACGATAGAAGAAAACTTTGAACTATTGCAAGATAAAAACATAGAGCGGTTTATTTTGAAATTTGAAAAATAAATTTCAATTTAGCGAGGTATTTGATATCAATGCAGAATAATGAAATTGAAATACGCAGAG
>CAMWIB010000098.1 GCA_947174215.1 uncultured Clostridia bacterium | reverse complement strand
CCCGTCGGCGACAACACACACGACCCCGACACTCACCCGACGGGCTCCACGGACGATACGCCTTCCGATAGGGACGAGCACATACTCATCGCCGCCCACGACGTCGAGATGAAATACCGTATGCCGTCCGAGAAAATAGACAATATCAAGGAATACGTCATAAAACTCATAAAGGGCAAGCTTCACTATAAGACGTTTGAAGCGCTCAACGGCATAAACCTTCAAGTGCGCAGGGGAGAGAGTCTTGCACTCGTAGGGCGTAACGGTGCGGGTAAATCGACGTTGCTGAGAATTATCGCAGGTATAATAGAGCCTACGGGCGGCTACGTGCGCACGAGAGGTAATATGGTACCTCTCTTAAAGCTTGGCGCGGGCTTTGACTATAACGCGACGGGTAAGGAGAACGTGTTTCTCAACGGCGCTATGCTCGGCTTTTCGCATAAGACTATGCAGAAAAAGTATGACAGCATCGTACAGTTTGCAGAGCTTGAAAAGTTTATGAACGTGCCGCTCAAAAACTATTCGTCGGGTATGATGTCAAGACTTGGCTTCGCTATTGCGGTAGACGTACAGCCTGACGTACTTTTGATTGACGAAATTTTGGCAGTAGGCGACGCGCCGTTTCAGCAGAAATGTGCGGCGAAGATAGACGAGCTTAGAGCAAACGGCACGACTTTTATCGTTGTTTCGCACAGCACATCGCAGATAAACAGACTCTGTCAAAAGGCCGTTTATATAGACGGCGGAAAGATTATCCACAGCGGAACCGCTAAGGAAGTCACAAGAATATACGAGGCGGACTGCAAGGAAATTATGCGCCAGAACGCTGAGAAGGCAAAGGCGAGCGAAGCGGAGAAATCGGAGCAGGATAAAGCGGAAAACGGTGAAAACAAATAGCGTAATTTAAGATTGGATTATTAGCAAATATAAGTTTATTATCAATAAAAAACGACTGCTTGTTTTAAGTAGTCGTTTGTATTTATCGAATTTATTTACAGCGTTTTGACCTTCTCATACGCAGAATAAAGTGCGGAGTAAGATACAATATTATAGGCTTGAACGCATATAGCTTGCTTGAATTTTTAAGCTTCAAATTTGTCTTTGTTTGCGCAATAACCTCTTTTATCTTCGGTTTTTGACCGGTTATATATAGGGTTGGGAGATATGACGCTTTTTTGCCCTCTTCTTCAAGCTTTGTAAAAAATACGCCTGTAAGTCTTTCCGAGATGTACATTCTGTCAGGCACACGCTTTGCCGTTCTTTCAAATTCAAACAATATCGCAAACAGCCATTCACAGTATCTGAAAAACGTACTCTTGTCAAAGATAAACATATTATAGTAATACGCCTTGCTTCCGTCGAAGTATGTCTTTGCGGCGTTCGCGTATTCGGGATACTTCGTATTTATAATACTTTGTACTGCCTCTAAATCTTCTATACGGTGCGCTCGCGCGTAGTTGAGTCTGACGGACGTTCTTGCAGTTGGCATAGGCGCAACGTAGTCGCAGTTATCTACAACGCTATTGACGGTTTCAGTCGAGCAGTTTATGGTTTTGAAAAACTGACCGTCAATTTGCTTTGCCTCGTAGTAGGGGCTTCTTCTCTTTTGGAAAATGAAAAATCTTCTGTAATGGCAAAGCCCGATATGCTCGGGATTGCCTAACTTATCGTAGTTTTTCCACGCCCAGTAGACCGCAGTAAGCTCGTTATATAAAGCGTTTTTTGAGGATATGTTTTCGCCGTCGTTATCGCAAAGAAAACTCTCGCCAAGCAGTGCGGCAGTGTTTTTGTTTTGCGCGCCTGCAAGAATAGGCGTAAGTATTTCATTTTGCACGACCTGCGCGTTATTATGATAGACGACGAGAATCTTTACGCTCATTTTGCACCGCCCAAAGAGAGGTAAAAGCTTTCGAGTCGCTTGCTTTCACGCGTAATATCGTATCCCGCTTGCACAATCTTTTCGGTTGCGTCGTAGACCTTATCTTCGCGTAGCATATCGCGCATTTTCTCCGCCCAAGCCCCAAAGGAGTCGATACTCAAAAACTCGCACTTTTCGGATACGTTCACCTCGTCGGTGATTAAGTCTGAGAGCAGACACGGTATTCCCATCGCCTGCGCTTCAATCGCCACGAGAGGCAATCCCTCGAAGCGGGAGGGCAGTACGAAGAGGTCGAACGCGGCGAAGTAGTTTTCCACTTCCTTGATATCGCGCAGAATGTGGACCCGCTCCTGTAAGCCGTAGTGCGCAATCTTTGCGAGTATGCTTTTCTCTTCCCGTCCGCTACCGACGAGTACGAGGTGCGCCTCGGAGTCTTCAAGTGCGAGAGATGCAAACGCATCTATCAAAAACGGCATATTTTTTTGAAATTCAAATCTTCCGATACAGCCGACTACGTGCTTGCCTGCAAGCCCAAGGCTCTCTTTCATAGCCTCTGACTTTTGCGCGTCGTGCTTGAAGCGGGTAAGGTCTATGGCATTGTGAAGAAGGAAGGCTTCCTCTCCCTTACGCTTGCCGTATAGCCAGCAGTTGCTAAGCTTACTGCAACCTGCAAGCGCGGTCGGGTAAAGCTTTGATACGTGTTTGAGCGTGTTTTTAACGAGCCATACCTTTTCGCTCTTATGGCTCGTGGAGTGCGCGTGGCAAATTCTCAACTTTACGTGCGCAAGCTTTGCCGCGAGCAGGGGAACGAAGGACAGCGAGGTGAGATGCGCGTGTACGGCATAGTAGCCCTCGCGTTTGAAGTGCGCCTTCATTGCGGAAACCGATTTGAAAAAGCTAAGTACGTCTGGTATATAAAAAACTCTGCCGCCAAGCTCGATAATCTCCTTATCGTAGCGTGACGGACCGTAAGTATAAAAATCGAATTGAAAAAGCGTACGGTCGATATTGCGGTAGAAATTAAGCACGCAGCTTATTACTCCTCCCGCACGTGAATTGCCTACGACCTGTGCGATTTTTATTTTTCTATTCGTGTTCATCAGCGTGTTTTACGTTAGTGAGTTAAGATATTTGCCATAGGCAGTGGGGGAGAGCTTTTTGCCCGTGCGTTTGAGCTTCGCCGTAGAGATAAGTCCCTTTTGCCAAGCGATTTCCTCTATGCAGGCAATATACTGCCCGTCCTTATTTTGTTTTTTGGATATGAACTGAGTTGCGGCAAGCAGACCGTCGGGTGAGCCTGTATCGAACCAAGTTATTCCGCGCCCGAAAAGCTGTACGTTAAGCTCGCCGAGTTCAAGGTATTTTTTGTTTATATCCGTAATTTCAAGCTCGCCTCTTGCTGACGGTTTGAGATTTTTTGCAATTTCCACAACGCGATTGTCGTAGAAGTATATACCGGGAACTGCGTAGGGCGACTTGGGTTCCGCAGGCTTTTCTTCAAGGGATACGACCTTTTTCTTTTTGTCGAACTCTACCACGCCGAATTCACGCGGGTCGTTCACTTTGTATCCAAAAATTGTCGCGCCGTTATTTCCGCTCGCCTTTTGCAGAATATTGCCGAGGTTCTGACCACAGAAAATATTGTCGCCAAGCACGAGGCATACGCTGTCGTCACCAATGAAATCCTCCCCAATTATGAATGCGTCCGCAATGCCGCGAGCAACTGGCTGTATAGCATATTCCAGTCTTGCGCCTATCTGGCTTCCGTCGCCGAGTAGCGCTTTGTACGAGTCTATCGAATCGGGAGCAACGATAATGAGAATATCTGTCACACCCGCGAGGAGCAGGGCGGACAGCGGATAGTAAATCATCGGCTTGTCATAAATCGGCAACAGCGGTTTAGAAATGACTTGCGTGATAGGATATAGCCGTGTGCCTTTTCCTGCGGCAAGTATAATTCCCTTCATTCAACTTTTCCCCCGTAGCGTAGTGCTATTAGTGTTGTTCCAAATCCCAAAAATATAATAAGAACAACTCTTTTTATAATTTATTACGCGTTACGCCCACATACGCGCGATATTTCCAGATATTACCATATATTTTATATATGATAGCATACGAGTCGTGTTTTTGCAATACCATTTCGACAAAAACTGCCTTAATTGGCGATATGCTTTTTAGAGGCACTTTGCTGACAGTCACGTACGTCTTGTACGTTAGGCTGTGAGTAAAAGTACTTCTTTCGCGCCTATCATCCAATTAAGGCAATTTTTGTATTCAAAATTCTGTCCGAATTACTCAAATCAAAATTTCAATAAGAGCAAGAATCTATTTTCTCAAAATTAAAAAACAAAAACTTTTAATTACAAACTAAGTCCGTGTTTTGCCATCTTTTCGATTTCGCTTTGCGCGATGATGCGAATAGGCGTTGCGAGGCGTGTCGGCTCTATATCGAAAGTGCCAGACATATCCACCTTTTCGCCGTCTGCGCAGAATGCCGTATCTTGACGCAATTCAACGTTTAAGTGCTTAAATTCATCAAAGAACATCATTTTTGAGCGATACGGCTTCTTGAAGCCAATAAAGAATGCGCGGAAGAGTGGGAAGAAAACGCGTATTTTTCCAAGTAAGCCCTTATGCTTTGGAGCGGCGATAGTGAGCAGGTGCAGACGTCCGTCGTCGAGCTTAAACATCTTGTTGAAGTTGAAGCCGAAGCATTTGGGGGAGTCTATTGCCATTATCAGGGTATAGTTGCCGTCATAGGTCTTTCCGTCTACGTTTAGCTTCGCTCCGATATTGTAGAGCTTATACTGACCTATGACCTTTGTGATATACGCGAGCGCCTTGAACTTTTGCTTATGCTTGTTTTTGACGATATAGCCGAGCGGGGTGAATATGCCGCACGCAAAGACGTATGAAAACAACTTGTCGCCAGCACGTCCTACGTCGGGAAGGAGATAGTCCGCTTCCTGCGAATTGCCCGTTGCCAGCTCGTTGAGAGTGCCGTAGGGACAGTAGAAAATTTCCGCGTCCTCTCTCTTCTTACAGTTGATGATTCCGTTCAGCGTGCCGTCGCCGCCGCACAGAACAATTCTGTCGTATTTGGAAACGTTCTTGAATACCGTGCGCCTTTTCAAATGGAAAACTTCTACCTCAAAACCTCCGCCAAAAACGGAGGTGAGCATATCGCCGTCTACGCGGGCGATATTGCCCGACATATCGTTTATGATGATTGCGCACTTTCTCATAACATAAATTTATCAAATC
>CAMWIB010000097.1 GCA_947174215.1 uncultured Clostridia bacterium | reverse complement strand
ACCTTCGCCTACTTTCGTAAGTTCAATTCTCTCAACGTTATAGCCTTCTGCGATAACGGTCACGGTCTTGCTGATGTCTTCAATCTGAACTATAACATTGAATCTGCAATACGAGTTGACCACGAATTTACCCGACGTATTGCTGGTTGCCTCGTTGCCGTTATTGTCAACAAACATCGCGGCAGGCGCAACCTCTCTGCCAACCTCAGGCTCCTTGATGGAGTCTTTACGAGCATTGAGTTCAGCTATATTCTGCTCTATTTTCTCATTTTGGGCTTCATATTCCTTTTTAGCCTGAATTATAGCTTCATCTCTTTCGTAATCGTATTCGTAATCGCCCGCTTGAATTTCCTTAATCCGCTTGTCAAGCGCGTCTTTGAGTTCCTCTATCTCGGCGTACGCTACGCGAATCTGCTCGTTTATCGCACCGATTTCAGAAAGATACTTGTCGTGCGCATTACGTTCTTCGACGTACTTGTTATATTTGTTTTCGTACTCTTTATCCATACACTCGACGCCGCCTGAGATACGCCACCCGATGGAGTATCTGTTGGCGTAATCAGGTTTGACAATGATGTCGAGATAATCGTACATACTGTACTCGGTGCTTTCACCGGGAAATACAACCGTCACGCTTTCAGCTTCATGGCCGGAATTCTTATCGATAATGTCGAAATCGTCAACGGCAATCCACGCGCTCGCCGAAATGAAATTCGTAACCGCCGCAACGATAAGCAGGATTAGTATAGGTATCAATATGAGGAGTCCAATCATTACTTTTTTCATATATACACCCTCCTCTTACGGAATAATATTATGATATTTCTTGTTGAGGTTGACAAACAGCGCCGAAAGGCTTGCCCCCAACAGTACGAGCGAGATGAGCGCGAGTATGAGATACACGTTTCCAAGTCCGCCCATAAACGTTGTAATCTGCCACTTTCCTATGCTGACGGGTACGAAGCTGAGCAACATAATCAAGACGCCGTACAGCACAGCGATAAATATACCGACTATAACGGCAAGCGCGACGTTCTTGTTTGCCGCGACAAGCTCGCCGTCGCCGCCCACGTTGAAGGTTGGCGATTTTATGTCAATCAACATAAACAGGCTTGTCATAGCGATAACGAGAATTTCGCTTATACCGAATATCGCGCCTACGTCAAGCGCACTAAGTGCGTGACCGCCAGCGTCGGTGGTGTAATAAATACCCGAAACCATACAGCAGAGCGCAACGGATACCGATGCGACAGCCGCGTACAATCCAAACTTTACGAGAGTCTGCGTCATATAGCTTACGGGAATTATCTTTGTATGATAGAAGCAGTTACCCTCACGCGAAATGCAGGTGGAGGCAAACGACACGATTATCGTTATGAATATTACTATAACCATAAGCGTAATACCCGGCATAATCTTTGCGCCGACCGTCTGCGTACCCATAGTTGCGGCAAGGCGGTTGCAGAAGAACACCATAACGGGTGCGGCACACGCCATAGCGAAATATTGGAATGAGTAGTTGAAGCTGCGCAGTATAAGATAGAACTCACGTCTGAACAAAGCCCATGCAGGACGGCGCTGTTTATCGGTTATATTCTTGTGGAAGGAAGCCTTTTCCGTTTCGATACCGTAAAGAATTGTCTTATAATACTCCTTGGTTGTGACGAAGTACGCGATAACTCCAAGCGCCGCGGTTATGAGTAAAATATAGAAAAATCTAAGTGCAAGATGTCCTGACGAAAGCCCGCTGTACAGTCTGCCATTTATAAGCTCGGCATAAAATCTGAACGGATACGCCGCGTTTGCAAACTGTCTGAAATGCTGTATCGTTCCGCTTGAAAGAAGCGTTTCGCCCTCTCTTCTCAAATAGTTGAGAAATGTGCTAAGCGAGGTAAGGTAGAAGATGAATATTCCGCATACCGCTAAAATCGTGATAATCAGAACGAGCAGAAATTGGTTTTTCACCAAATTCATCAACTTCATTACGGGAACGGCTATTATGTTCGCTATAAAGAACGGTAGGAACGAGGACAAAAGCGTCACCGCAAAATATGAGAAATAATCTCCTACTCTTGCGTTCGTAACCGCGCCGAACGATATGAAAAACGGCAACATCAAAAGCGCGCATACGATGAGATTGTGCAAGAAGCAGTAAATCGTCTTTGCAACAAGTATCTCCTTTCCGCTGACTGGAAAACGAAGTAGCATCTCGTTATCGCCGTTCTGATACAGATTCTTGATGACCGCACCCGTGCTTATGGCGGTGGCAATGACCATCGTAATGGTTATTGCGATAGTCTGGAATTCTATCTTCAAACCGCCGTCCTTTACGAACATTCTCGTAAGATAATATATGCCGTAGACGAGCAGCGCATATATCGCTACGAAAAACAGATAGTTGGAATATTGCATTATCCTATACTTCACTCCACGCTTATGCGTAGAGCCGAAGCGCGAAAGCAAGTCCAACTTGAAGAGTGTCTTTACACTCTGCATTGAAAACTCGCCTTTCATTGCTCATCCCCCTCGCCGTTTTGAGTGAAGTCCGATTGCATGTTATCCTGCGTACCTGCAAGCTCCTTGTTATCCGCATGCGAATCATTTGAGTTCAAATCGCTGACGTTTTCGCCCTCGTTCAGACTGACCTGCGAAGCACTTTCATTCTCGCTACTCTCCGTAGCTTTGTTATCCGCACCGCCGAACTTTGTCTTTACGTTTTTGAAAAGAGATGCAAGTCCTTCCTTCAAGGACTCCTTCTTCTTTGCGGTCGTGGAAGCGCTCGGCATTTCTGGGCGCATATCCTCGCTTTCCTGCGCGATATAGTCCGCAAACAGTCTTTCCGTATACGTACCCGTAATGCGGAAGAATCTTTCTTCGAGGTTGGCTTTATTCTCCTCGTTGTTTTCAAGCTCAAACAAATCGATAAGCTTGCCGTCGTTGACGATAGCGACTCTGTGGCAGAGCTTCTTTACGAGGTCGAGGTTGTGGCTTGAAAAGAAAACCGTATTACCCTTAGCGCAGTGTTCGCGCATATGGGCGATAATCTCCGCCGTAGACTGCGGGTCCAAGCCCATCATAGGTTCGTCGAGAACCCAAAGCTTAGGCTCGTGTATGAGTGCGGCGATGATACAGATTTTCTGTTTCATACCGTGCGAGTAAGACTTAATCTGTCTGTCGATAGCAAACTCCAAACGGAAGAGCTTTGCAAATCTGTCTATACGCGCCTTTCTTATCTCGGACGGAACGCCGTAGAGGTCCGCAACGTAGTTGACGTACTCTCTACCCGTCAGCTTCTCGTACACGGAGTGGTTGTCAGGCACGTAGCCCATATTCATTTTTGCCTTGATAGGCTCTTTTACGATGTCGTATCCGCAGACCTCAATCGTACCGCTGTCAAATGGGAGTATGCCCGTAAGGCACTTAATCGTGGTAGATTTACCTGCGCCGTTCTGTCCGAGGAAACCGAATATCTCTCCCGGACGTAATTCAAACGATATATCGTCAACTGCGACTCTGTCGCTCTTGGGATAAGTTTTTACCAAATTTTTGATTGTAAGCATATGTATCTCCTATTATTTGCCGCTCAGTAAATGGAAAAAATCGGCGGCTCTATTTCGGCAATGCGACACTCGCTAATGCCAGATGAAAACGTCAAACAAATAAAAAGCAAAATTATGCCAAAAGTATAGGCGTAGTTTCAAGATACGACGAGGATATATACCTTACGTCGTCACGTCTTACGCACTTCTGAAAACCGTGATTATATTGTGCCAAAACGGCAATTTTACTTACGATTAAACCGTGGTGCAAGCTGTCAAGACAACATACCGCCGTGACAAGCACCAAAAACAGCGTTACGCCGTTTGTAAGACTGAAAAGTATCGTGATAAAGCGATTATCGCCAAAAGCCGCAAAGCAAGCGTGTTGAATATAGCTTGCCGCAATAACGACGAGTAAGCAAACCGTGGCTACGTTAGAAAGTATTCTGCTAAAACGGTTCGGCAACGATTTGACAGTAAAAAACATCAAAAACAGTACAACCAGCAATCCGACTGCCTTCGCACCCTGTACAACTCCGTCAAGTATTCTTATGAAAAGCGTCAACGTATCCAAACCCTTCTCCAAGCCACTCTGAAAAAGATGGTATATTATAATACTTTATAGTATTTTATCAGTATAACGGCATCGTGTCAATAGAATGATACACAATTCGTGTATTTTTGGCTTGATTATGAACTACTTTGCGTTGAAATATGAAGATTTTATTGAATTTGCGGTATTTGATTGAGTAAAAATTTATATTTCAAGATTTGTTTAAGTGAATTTAGAGGACTTCGAAATCGCGTTATTGAGATGAAATGCGCGAAAGTGCCACCTGATTGACAAGCCCAATGTACACTTAGTACATGACTTGGCAGGCAGGCGGCGCTGACAAAGCAGTTCGCTCAATAACACGATTTCGCTTGACTAATTGGGGCGAAAAGAGTATAACCATCATATGAAAATAACAAAGGCGTTGGAGGTGTTTTATGTTTACACAAACACTATCAGCAGTCGAATATTTTGAAATACTACTGCCTTTGGCACTGATACTGCTACTGAGCAAGCTCTTTTCACTACTCGGAAAAAAGCTGGGACTTCCGCAGGTTGTCGGTATGATTATTGCGGGTATATTCATTGGACTTCTCAAATATATCAGCAAATCCGCGTACGATTCGGTATTTCCGGAATCGGTACTGTCAGGTTTATCCTTCCTTGCAAAAATAGGCGTAATACTCATTATGTTCTCGGCGGGACTTGGCACTGACCTGAAACAGTTCAAAACTTGCGGACTTCCGTCAATGCTTATCACCGCTATGGGCGTTATATTCCCTATGCTGTTCGGCTTTATCGTGGCAACTGGCTTCAACGGCGCATTCAAGGATTGGTCGCACCATACCGTCATTTCAAACCTTTTCTACGGTACGATACTCGCCGCAACGTCCGTCAGTATTACGGTTGCCGCTCTTAAAGAGCTTGGCAAGCTCAATTCAAAGGTTGGAACTTCTATCATTTCGGCGGCAATTTTAGACGACATAATCGGCGTTATACTGCTCTCCCTGTTCGTAAGCCTTGACAGCGGAAACGGCGCAGGCAACATCGGCAAAATCATAGGC
>CAMWIB010000096.1 GCA_947174215.1 uncultured Clostridia bacterium | reverse complement strand
CCGCCGCTTACCGTATACTCGTACTTCTCGTTATCGAAATACTTCGAACGTCCTTCAACAGTAAGATTCGGGCTTGCCTTGTCTACGACGAAGGTGACGCTCACGGGGCTTACCCAAGTGACGAAATAACCGTTGGGGTCATTCTCATCAATTGCAACGCTTCTTACAATCATAACGTGGCCTTCGTACACGCCTGCGTTGACAGCAGCGTTAGAGATACCGTTCTCGCCAAGGATACCTATTTCATCATAAGCGCGAATGTCGCCGACGAGCGCACTGCCCGCAAGATTCGTTCCGTTGTAAGTGACGTGATATTCATTGCCGTTTGCTTCGCCAAGCTCAACGTCGGTGACCTCAGGCAATCTTACGAACAGCTCGGATGCCGTAGCAGTGAACTCAAATCCCGCATACGTCATAACTACCTTATCCTTCACAACCGCAAACGCTTTGCCGAAGTTAATGGTGTAGTTGGGAATTACTCTTTCGATTTCTTCATCCGTCAGTTGATTGCCGTCCTTGTCTTTGAGTCCGTCAACGTACACGACGTACATCTCGCCCTCGCCAAGCGTTATCGTCGGATACTTCGAGATTTGTGTCGTAAACTCGTTCGTATTCACGTTGAATACGCCGAACTTGACAATCGGAGAGTATTCGCCGAATACGCTGTTGAGCGTTTCGGATGAAGCAATACCGTAGTTGCCGTTTATATCAAGATAGAGCAAGTTCACGCTTGGAGCATTCTCGCCATAAACCAACGTATATTCCTCACCGTTCGTTGCAATAAACAGGTTCTTGCGCACGACTTCCATCTTACTTGAACTGTTCGTGTACATATAAACAGGCTGGAAGTTGTAGTTTATAGCATTGCCGCCTACGAGCGTATAGGAGTTTGCAATCGTACCCGCCGCGGGCTTGGACAGATTGAACACTGCCTTTGCCGTCGGCAAGGAGTTGATACTTGACAACATCAAATATGCCTTATCCCAATTTGCGTCGGAGGAGCTAATCTCATAGAAATTGTCCTCGCCGTCTTTCAGATAGCGGACATTGATAATATCCTTATAATCGGCTACTGTAAGTCCCATCATCTCGGCAAACTTATCGAGTTGCATAAACAGTCCGCCGTTCCACAATTCAAGGTCGTATTCCTTATTCACGAATTCGCCATTGACGTTGATAAGCTGATTTCCAAGAATCTTGTACGTGATATTGCCAACGATATCGCCAACTACGTCGCCGTAGACCATTGTACCATCTTCAAGAGTACTCTTTATCGTACGCTTCGTTATCGAACCCGCTCTGCGTGCGGATGTCGCGGACATATCTACAATGTAGTTATCCTTATCCGTACCGCCTATACCAGATGCGGTGAAGATGACGTAGTTTGCGGTCGTATCCGCACTGTCAAATTTACCTTGAATACCGCTAAGTGTGACGTCGTCGCCCTTGACAAGTCCTACAATACCCTTCTCGTTATTGTACTGGTAATCAACCCCCTCAGTGCCGTAGAACTTATCCGTACGGTCATACATCTTCGTAAGCACGGAGTTATTGATTATCTCGATGCCGTTCGGTGAAACGTAGATATTCTTTTGCTTTATCATACCCTTACCGGTTATGTAGGTTACAGGCGCGCTAAGATTACCGCTTACGTTGCCCTTATACGTTGACTTGACCGCGTAAACCTCTTGCTTGTTAAAGGTATAGCAACCAACGATTGCACCTGCCTTGAACGCCTCTTCCGCAAGAGTACTATCGGAGAGCAAGATGTACTTGTCTACGGTCGGCAACGCATAGTAGTAAACTACTTCTTTACTATCACCATCGTATTGTTCTTTGTAGTGCAGTACTCCGTCAAGCACGTATGCGATATAGTCGTCGCCGTCTTTCACGGTCGTCGCATAGGCGGGAGCGTAGTTGCTCTTACCTCTGTTGTTTTTGAGTTCGGGATTGAACACTGCGCCGAGCTTCTCGCCGCTTACGTTGCCGTTCTCGTCAAGCAGAACGTTCTTATCCATGAAGTACGCACCGCCGCTTGCCTGTGCCGCATAACCTGCCGCTTCGTTTTCAAACAAGCCGCTGACATCAATTGAAATCAGGTTGTTCGGAATCTTCGCCAAACCGTCGTAGGTCTTTGTGCCAAGCGACGCAGTAACCGATACGGGTCTTGGAACGATGTCCGCCGCACGTCTTTCGGTGTACTCTTCGAGCAAGTAGTTGTTCAGATACTCTTCGCCGCCCTCTTTTGCAACCAGTCTAATGTTGCCGATTGTAACGGCTACGTTGGTATTGACGATGCTCTTTGCAAAGGTACCGCTTGCCTGTATTTCAAGGAACTTATCATGTCCCTCAACAATATGCGAGCCTTCAAGACTTACGGTAATAACCGCGTCCCTCGTACCGTCATATACCTTTTCTTTGATATTGATGTTGTTTACGAGAATCTGAATCTTTCTCTTGGTGAGTTGCATTGCGTCCAGAATCTCGTAATCGTTTATCGTCGTACCGCTCGTCACTGCGCCAACCGTACGGTAGGATTCGCCAACGTATCTTGAACCGTAAATCTCGTAGTTGCGCAGATAGTTATTTCCTGCGGCTTCTTCAATCTTCAAGCCGCTGACGAGTACGTTGTGCCAACCGTTTGCAGTAACGTTCTCATTGAGTTTGCCGTTTGCAGACAGATTATAGGTCACTTCTCCGCTTACGGTGAAGGTCACAAGCTCGTGCATAAGCTGCTCTGCATATTGCAATGTGGTCAGGTCGTTTTCGCCCGAGCCGTGCGTAAATTCAACGTCAGTCGTGCCGTCGTACTCCTTATTCTGGAATACGCCGTTCGGAATGAGCTTCGCACGTGAGATGTTGACGGTCTTTGCCTTATCCGCATAATACTCGCTGTTGAGCGCGTCGATATTGATGGAATAGTTTGCACTTCTGAGTATCGTGTCGTCCGACGTGGTACCGACAGGCATAAATGCAATTCTATGCGTACCTTGGTCGAAGTTGGTGTCGTCGATTCTCGCTCTGAGCGTAAGTCCTACTGATTCGGGCGTATCGCCGGGCGCAAGTGCGGTTGAGCTGAACTCGTACGTCGTAGAAACACCCGCTTCGGAGTTGTACGCTCTATCCACAGCGGCAATCATAACGAAAGAATCTACGTTAAGCTCTCTCTTCGTAATCGAAGCTCTGATGTTTGTAAGCTCGACTCTGATACCCTTATCCGTCGCCGTAACCTTGACGTCGGGGTCGTTATACTCGCCGTCCGGGTCGAGGTAAGCGTCACCGTTGACGACACGCAAGCCCGTTGCACCCTGAATCGGGAAGAACAGAAGGAGCGTATTTATAACGTAGTTGTTGCTGACCGACGTACCGTTGTATGCGCCGCTGCCTTCAAGAATTTGCATTTCGCCGCGCTTCCAGACCTGATAGAGAGTTGAAGTACCGCGGTTCTGGTCATCCGAGCGTTCTGCAATGCTGATAGAGCCGTCGCCGAGGACTCTGGAATTGTCGTACGCCTTCGTAACGGTGAAGTCGGACTTATACAGCGCGATAGTACCCATATAGATGAAGATTTGCTCATTCTCCGCAGGGTTTTCGAGATTGTTGTAGATGCACTCAATTTCAACTCTGACTGCGTCGGACACTTCCGCATTCCATGCAGGCTCGTCGCCTACGTAGAGGTGGGAAGTTGAGCTTGTATTCACGATAAGCGTGAGGACATAGTTGCCGACGCTTCTACCTTCAAGTCTGAGATTGGTGAATATAATTCTGACTGGGGTTTCTTTCTCAATAGAACCGATTTCATTATACTGCGCTTCGAAAGCGAGTTTCAAATCATCGGAAGTGAATGCGAGTTGGTCGGCAATGCTGTACGCAGTCACTCTGTTGTAGTTGACATTCGTACTGCCGTCGTAGGACTTGCTCACACCGACGAAGTTTGCCGCGTCGAGCGTAATTTCTTTGGGAAGAATGTGGAAGCGAACGGTATCGTCAAGTTCAGTAACAACCGAGAAGTTACGGTCGCTGCTGGTGAAAGCACTGCCTTCGTAGAACGCATAGTAGTCGCCGTCCGTACCTATGACGAAGCCGTTTGCATCAGTTGCCGCACTGTTACGCGTACCGAACTCACGGAAATCGCCCGTACTTGCAAACCAACCTCTTACGAATTCACCCGAAATCTGGTTGTAGATTTGTTCATACGTATAACCTGCCGCGAGGTAATCCTCAACGGGTCTGCCGCCGACGGTCACGATTTCGAAGCCTATTCCAAATACGCTTTCAGGTTCGCCGTACGTCTTAGTGCTGATAAAGCTGCCGTTTACGGAAGCGGTCGGACGCACTACGACGGGAGCGGCGGTGAAAGTGAAGTTAAAGTTATCCGCGATAACGAAGCAGTCCTCAATCTCCGCGCCGTCCTTAATAAGCTTGATATCGGAAATTATGACGGCGTAGCTGCCGACTGACGGATAGGTATTCGCGTCAACGCCTCTGAGAGAAACAGTCCAGCTTATGCTGTCGTATGCGGGGATTTCCTGCTTTGAAGTAAGCTCGAACTTATCGGTTGAGAACGTAACGAGGCTTTCGGTCCAGAGCGTACCAAACATAGCCGAGAATGTTACACCCGATTTGAGCTTGATAAGGATTGCGTCCGCGAAGTAGATGATGTAGACCGTATCATCGCCAAGCTCGAAGCAGATATTATCATTTCCTGCGTCGCCTGCGAGCAAAATGGTATGCCATTCCCAAGCCGTGTAGCCTTCGGGAACAGTCGTGGTTTGCAACTTAGTCGGGTCGATTGACAGCTTACCGCTGAGCATCACCTCGATTTCAGCCGCAAGGTGCATATCGACGTTGGAAAGCATATAGGAAGGAATAATCTCGCTGTAAACGGGAGTTGTATCACTCAAAAGTACGGTTGACTGACTTCCGACGTTAAGCACGACCGTTCTTTGAACGATTGTAAACACTTGCGTTGTCTGGACAGACACGGTGAAGTTTTCGCCGAGGTCGAACATCGCGGTATTGACCGTATACTCGTACGTACCGACGTCCTCGCCCGAAACACGTCCGATATAGCTCTTGCTGACGGTGAACAGATAGTAGTCCACTTCGTCAACGCTTTCAACGGTCGAGCTACCGAAGTTTTCAAAGACGTCCGCTATTATCT
>CAMWIB010000095.1 GCA_947174215.1 uncultured Clostridia bacterium | reverse complement strand
ATGTATATGTATACATATAAATATACATATTATACAGATGAAAGTATTATAGGCTGTATATATACATTGTTTCGGAGGTGGTCTTATGACCAATACTGCAACAAAAATTTTCCTTGTCCTGCTCGTGGCTGTATTTGCGGCTACCTGCATAGCGTTTACCGTTACGTCACTGGACGGCGGCAACGGCGCGGACTATATCAACCATACCAACGCGGGATTCGACAATGCGTATAACGGAAAATATACAATTTCCATTATGTCCGCAGGCAAGCTCCCTATGAACGACGTACGCGTTTCCGCAAAAAAGAACGGCGCTACGGTGATGACGGGTATTTCGCACGACGGCAAAATTGAAATGTCTATCCCCGCAGACGAGTACGACCTCGTTATTGACGAAACTACTCTCCCCGAGGGCTACTACGTGCCTGACAACGCGAATTTCAAAACTACCGTTGAAAGCGGCGTTGCTAATATAGAACTGCCCTCTCGCGTCATTCCTACAACCGCCGCCTCGGGTACGGTTTACAGAATCGGCGACGTTATGCACGATTTCAGCTTTATGGAAGCGAGCGGCTCGAGATATACGCTGTCAGAGGTTCTCTCCACTAAAAAGGCTGTCGTAATAAACCTGTGGTACGTGTCCTGCGTACCCTGCCAATCGGAATTCCCCGCAATTCAAAAAGCGTATCAGGCTTATGGCGATAAGGTGGATATCATCGCTCTCAGCCCATACGACAATACGCAGGAAATTGCCCTCTTCCAAAACGAGAAGGGACTTACCTTCCATATGGCTCCCGACCAAGCAGGTCTTACGGGTCTGTTTGACGTAAGCGCATTCCCAACCACCATCATCATTGACAGGTACGGCGTAGTAGCATACCGCTATACCTCCGCCGAAACCTCTGAATCGGTATGGAAGGCTCTTTTCAATAAGTACACCGCGGATAACTACACGCAGGATGGAAACGATTCCGAAAATCCGGGCGATTACACCGAGCGCGTAAAGCCGAGCGCTTCTCTCAAAATGCCAAGCTCCGAGCAGATTGAAAGCGCCGTACTCGACAACAGCGCAAAGGAAAAAGTAAACAACTTCCACGAGGAATTGAACGAGAACGACGCGCCCTATTCGTGGCCGTGGCTCGTAGGCGAAAAGGACGGTCTTAGCTACGTCTACGCCTCAAACGCATCTACCGACTTCTCGTATGCTACGATGTACTGCACCGTCACACTCAACGCGAGCGACGTGCTTTCTTATTACTACAACATCGTTTCAGAATCGGGCAACGACGTGCTTTACGTGCTGATAAACGGAAATATCGTCGCAGAGCATAGCGGCGACAGTAGCGGTTGGGTGCGCCAGTACGGCGTATTCGTCGCCGACCGTACTATCACGCTCGAACTCGCTTTCATCTATATCAAGGACCAAAAAATGAGTATGGCGAACGAGTTCGTCGGCATCCGCAACATCGTCGTGTCAGACATATTCGACTCCGACGCAAAAGCGATTGACCAACGTACCGCTGTTACGGACGGACTCACACTCTCGGGCGATAAGAAGTACGGCGTAAAGCTCCTCGCACCGAATACCGACGGAAACGATACGAACTACTACAAGATTGAGTACACCGACAACAAAGGCAAGGCGGCGTACTCCTTGCTGTACGCAGATATCCTCAACACTACCCTCTGGGCGGAAAAGCGCGGACTCGGAAATAGATTCCAGAACGTGGAAAGCACAAATCAACCAACTTCACTCTACCACTTGTCCTACTGGCTGATGTCTAACTACGTCAATGCTGTGGAACAAAACTTGAAGTTCAAATACGGTTACTCTGAAATAATCATCGAAAACTACTATATGCAAGGCTTCTCCGACAATAAGCTCGTGCCTATTACGGAAGAAATGAAAAACGCTATGGTAGCTTTCACAAAGTATTACTGCGAACAGAATAACGTAGAATACTATGAGGACCAGTGGCTTGAACTGTGCTATCTGTTCAAGCACTTTGGCGAAACGGTAGGCAACGGCGAAAAGCACGTTGACGGTGCGGCGTGCAATGCCGTTTCAAACCCCGTCAAGGGACTTAGCTATAATCACGCATACACCATTGCGGACGGCTCAGGCAGGGAAATAGCGCAAGACATTTCCATAACCAAAATACTCTCCTACGAAGGCGGCGGCTTGTGGTACAAGTTCACTCCGATGACGACAGGCGTTTACTGCTTCTACTCCACCCGTACTGCCGCACAGCAGTCACAGAAATATAACCCCGCAATAGGCGTAGAGGATAAGGACGGAAATGAGATTGCCTTTGGCGACAACGACCTTACGTTTAACTCCGCATTCGACAAAACGGCCGAGGACTTCAAGGTCTACGTCGTACTGCGTGCAGGTGAGGAATACCGCGTACACGCTATGATGTCATACGCCCAAGCGACAGGCGCATACACACTGCATATCAAAAATATCGGCAATTCGTTCGACCATCTGCGCGTAGCGTCAACGGGAGGCGGCACGTGGCTCAATCTCAACACGTACAACGGTATCGAGGTTGCCTTCAACAAGAACGGCACAGGCTTCTACCACGCAGTACAAAACCACGACTACGGCGAGGTTGTGTATATTGACTTCATACACCCCAACTACTACGACCAGAAGGATAATTCACTCTATCAGATGGTTACGGGCGGAAAGTTCAACTTCACGAAGCTCGGCGGTGCGGACTATACGCAGGAAATGCTGAACTATTACTACAAATCCATCGATGGCAAGGATAGCACTGACCCGCTGTACGGTTTAATAGAGGCTGATGAAAGACTCGTTCAGATTCTCAATCAGCTGATATACTTCACGTATAAAAACGGCCCCGAAGCGTTCGCTTGGCTGATGTTTGCGTGCTACTACGTGAGATACAGCGTGTAATAAACGTTGCGTTGCCGTAACACACTTGCTACAATGCAATAATCAGAAGCGCAACGTCAAAACATTAAATAAAGCCAGTATAAAACAACAAAAAACGCTCCCCTATTTTGGGAGCGTTTTTCAATTTCTAATGCTTATTTGAGTTCTAAATTCACTTTGGTATTATCACTATACTCTATAATTATTTCGCGCCGGACAGACTTTTGAGCTTGTCCTCTATAAGCGTAACCGCTTCATTACAGTCGTCAGTGTTTGCAACGGCTTCTTCCATAGGGCAAGCCCCGTCACCGCGACGGTTTATAATCATATCCGTGAGCGTATCGTACTCAAACTCTATACCGTGTGCGGTGAACACGTCTATCGCCGTTCTGCTCATTACCTCGGCGTATACTCTGCTGACTCCAAGGTACGCGTACATAAGTGCCGCCGCCTTACCCACTATCTTGTCCGCCGCTGAAAAGCCTTCAAAGACTCCGCTTTTTGCGAATACTAAAAGCGGCAGTATTCCGCTTTTGTCTGATACGTACGTCTGCTCGCCCTTTACAAGCACACAGGTGTAGCACCCTTTGGAATAATGCCGCTTTGCAACTTCTAAATCAATCATCTCAATTTAATTACTCTTCGGACTTTTTGCTGTCACGCACGAGCGCCTTTGCAAGCACAATGACGAGTACGGGAACGATAATCGCCTGCAAGTACAATCCGACGAGTCCCGTTTCAACAGAACTCATAAGCGCCATAAAGCTCTTGCCCGCAATGAGGTTGTATATAACGTATATCGCTCTGCCGCTAACCTGCGCGAGTATGACCGCGGGGAATGCAAGAAGCGTGTTCTTTTGTATCTTCTTTGCGAACAAACCTGTGATTACGCCGTATGCGGCAAGTTCAAGCACCATATATGGCAATCTGTCAAGCATAGGCATTGCCGTGCCAAGCGCAACCGTCGTGAACGCAAAGCTCGCTATCGGAGAAAGTGCGCCGACTGCAAGTCCCCACTGCCAACCGAGCAAGCAACCTGCGAGCAATGCGGGCAAATACATAGGCATCCAAGTTACTCCCGCCGCCGCGCCGCCTGCTACGTGCGCAATCTGCGGAAGTCCGACTGCAAGCGCTACCATAAGTACGGATATTGCGCTCTTCACGGATACTCTGAACGCTACGCTACGATTTTTCAAAACCAAATCCAACATAATTTATATCTCCTTATTTATGTTTTTAAGTGTTATTTCTGCGGTGCTAATATGCCGCACCCAAAGCATATATAATTATAAAGCCTTACATATACCCCTACAATGTTTATAGCGTATTTATAAGACTATATATCTTAAACGCCTTTACACCTCTATAAGCTCATAATCGCGCGAGCCTACGTTAAGTGCCGCCGCCGCTTCAATCGTATGCACGCCGTTGCGGCTCTCCACTCTTTCAAGGAAATGCTTCTGCCCCGGGTCGTCCTTCGCGGCATAAACCAAATCTATACACGCTTGGTCGATAGCAACTGGGTCGGCGGATATGAGTATACCGATATCCTTTATGCACGGGTCCTCTGCAACCGCACAGCAATCGCAATCAACGGACATATTCTTCATTACGTTAATATAAACAGCGTTGCCCTTGAAATACTCCACGACCGACAGCGCGGCGTCCGCCATAGCTTCAAGGAAGCTGTCGTGGTCGGCAGTCCATATCTTGTTTACGTCGCTCACACCGTGTATGTACGCCTTGCCGTATGACGAGGCTATTCCGATTGAAAGCTGTTTGAGCGCTCCGCCGTAGCCGCCCATCGGGTGTCCCTTAAAGTGAGAAAGCACCAAAAGCGAATCGTAATTTTTAAGATTCTTGCCGACGAAGTTCTTCTTTATCTTCTTTCCGTCCGGAATGTCAAGCACCATATCGGGACCTTCCGCGTCAAGCAGGTCTACGTCGAAATGCTCGCTCCAACCGTGAAGTTTCAAGGTTTTGAGGTGCTTCTCCGTCGTGTCACGACCGCCGTCGTACGCGGTGTTGCACTCCGTAACGGTGCCGCCCACCTTAGATATGATTGGCGACCAGAAGTCGGGCTTTAAGAAGTTCTGATTGCCGACTTCGCCGGAATGTAGCTTTATCGCAACATTTCCGCTAAGCTCTTTGCCAAGCAACTCGTATAGCTCAACAACCTTTTCAGGTGTGATTTCTCTTGAAAAATAAACCTTGCTTTTCATCAAAACTCCTTGTATGCGTTCACAAAACCGCTTAAATCTATTGTCAGTACTGTTTATAGAATACATTTATAAGCAGTATGTAGAAACAATACAAATATTATATAACCC
>CAMWIB010000094.1 GCA_947174215.1 uncultured Clostridia bacterium | reverse complement strand
TCATAAGACGTATTGTCTAAGGCTTATCCCATAATGGGGTGAGCCTTTTAAATTTTATAATTTATATTAGTATTTTTGTGCCGTATAATTTGCTTGACATGATTATTCAAGTTGCATATAATTGCATTACCATAAAGAGTGTGCGAGGGACAAGCCCGTTGACCACACAGCAACCTGCCGTATATGGTAAGGTGCTAATGCTTGGATAGATGGGATGGTAAGCAGTTTAACCCATCTTCAACGATGGGTTTTCTTTTGCCTCTTTGTGGAATAAAGCAGAGTGGTATTTTTATGGAATTTTTTCATGCCAAAATTTATTGGAGCGGTCACGGCGAGGTGATAACCAACGTCGCCGAACTGCCGATTTCCGACACAGGTAAGCTGATACATCTTTATAACAAATATGCTATTTTGTGGATTTCATTAGGTGATACGGAAATCAAAAAACTAAGGTGTTATTTAGAGAATGAGCTTGGCAGGTGCGTCAGTAATGCTGAATTCGAGAATAGTATGGGATTTGTTTTTTATATCGGCACCTCAGTGGATAGCATGTTCAATCTCGAAAAATTTCTTGACGTTTGCAATCAAATCCAAATCAAACCGAAAATGGTTTATTATCTTTATCGGCATACGGTGACTGTAAACTAAGGATATACGCAAGGCTTTTGATATGTAGCTTCAGGATAAAATGAGCGAGATGCTATGATTTATACAGTGAGATATTATGAATTATACAGTGCTATTTTTGTGTTACTATGATAAAATTAAGCTAAATTCAAACGCATACTGTTTTGCGTACAGCAGGTTTACTGCTTGAAATAGCATGGGAAATCCGATATAATAAATCATAGCGGGCAAAATGTAGTCTTGAAGATGACTGCTTTTCAGCAAGATATGCTAAACTGCTATACTTGTGGTGATATATGGTTCAGTTCTGCGGACGAGAGGTTCTCATAGAGAAGGAATTTTCAAATAGAGGCATGCGCTTGGGCGTAAACATCGATGGGCGGGTTGTCGTAAAAATCGGCTATCGCTCAACGTATACGGAAGCTGAGATACAGGATTTTGTCAATAAGCACAAGCGTTTTCTACGCAATAGACTCTCGCGCCATTCGGGAGTGCAGTTGCCTGACTTTATTGACGGTGGAAAGGTAACGCTACTTGGGAAAGAATATACGGTTGTCAAGGTGGACGGAGCCTCGTCATTCGCTATAAAAGGAAATACGCTATATGTTCCGAACAATTTTTCGCGGTGTGAGTCGGAAAGATTTTTCGGAGGCTTGCTACTGCCTCATGTCAAAGCATTGACGGAGAGTTACGCTAAAAAGTATGGTCTTACTTATTCTTACGTCGGGCTTCACGCATGGCAGTCGGCGTGGGGAACGCATTTTGGCGAGGACAATTCCATCAAGTACAACGTCGCATTGGTGTTTGTTGAGAAGGAGTGCATCGAGTACGTTGTCGCGCATGAGCTTTGCCATACGTTGTATTCAAATCACAGCGCGGCGTTTTGGGCGGCGGTGGAAAGAATCTATCCGCGTTATAAGGAAGATAGAGTGCGTCTAAAAGATTATAGTATTCAGTGGATATTTGAAAAGGCGAAACTTGGCAAATCGCGCTGATGTGACAAAATTATGGAGGTATGGAGATATGATTGAATTAAAGCAATTTAGAGATAAATGGCTTGCAGAAGGCTTCGATGATTATATCGGATTTTACAACCGCGAGTTTTTCTGTCTGGACAACTTTTCTTCTTTCTGCGTTTGTGTGGATGGGATTTTGTACTGTACGGTAGAGCACGCGTATCAGGCTATAAAATTTATAGATACCGCACCAGAGGTAGCAGAGCTTATAACAAACTGTTATTCCGCTTACGACGCGCAAAGGATAGCGCACGAAAATATTGACAAGCAAAGAGCTGACTGGGATGACGTGAAGGTTTCGGTTATGGAGCGCCTTGTGCGATTGAAGCTTAATCAGAATCCGTATGTTAAGCGAAAATTGCTTGAAACGGAAAACTATACGATATGCGAGGACTCGCCCAAGGATGCGTTTTGGGGTATAGGCCCAAACAAAGACGGTCGCAATGAATTGGGAAAAATTTGGATGAAGCTACGCGATGAGCTTCGCACGGCGGAATGAATTGTTGTCAATTTATTGACGGAAGATGATGAGGCTAATGTGTTTCAAGTGGGTAAGGAATGGCGACGATAGATGAGAATGACCTACTGTGTTTCGGATATTCACGGCGAGTACGAGCTGTTTTTGCGATTGCTAAATAAAATAAATTTTTCTGATAGCGATAGGCTTATCGTTTGCGGAGATATCATAGATAAAGGTAAGGACTCCGTAAAACTTGCAAAATACATATTCGGTATGCCGAATGCCGAGTGTATAGCAGGCAACCACGAGTATGAGTTCCTCAAACTGTATTGGAGTTTAATGAAACAGTCGCCGAATGATTTTGACGCACTCTTAAAGAGATTGCAGAATTACTTCCCATATGATGGCAATTTGCTTGATTGGGATACTGTTGACGCATTTGATGCATTGCCTTATTATATAAAAGATGAAAATTTCATTTGCGTTCACGCAGGAGTTCCTCTTGATAGTGAAAGCAAGCTTCTGTCCGTTGAAAAAGCTTCGAGGGAGCAGCTGGTGTACGATAGGGTATTCAAAGATGAGAGCGTTGCGCCCATAGGCGGCAAGTGCGTTTTGTTTGGTCATACGCCTACGAGCTATATTTGCGGTGAAAGTAGAATACTTGCTTATAAAAGAGAAGCTGCCGCATTCGGTGGTAGAAATATCAAGGATTATTACAAAATACATCTCGATACAGGAACATGGCTCGACGGTGTTTTGGGATGTTTCCGCATAGACGATTGCAGAGCGTTTTATGTCAATAAGGAAAGCTGACATGGAGTAAGAAATCGGGTATTATATATTCGACCAATTATAATATTCCGATATATGAAAGCGCAGTTCCAATTTGGAACTGCGCTTTATAAATTGTCTATACTGCAATATATTACGTCACGAGTAAATCTAATATTGTGAAAAGATTTGCGTAGCTTTATTTACTGTTAAGCGTAATGATATTTTTTACGCATACCAATGAAGAAAGCCATAGAGATGATAAACGCACAAATCTCCGTTGCGAACATAGCCCACCATATGCCGTCCACTCCAAAGAGTATAGGCAGTACGAATACGAACAGTACTTGGAACACGAGCGCACGAAGGAAGGAGAGTATTGCCGATACGAGTCCATTGTTTAGAGCAGTGAAGAAGACCGAGGAATATATCGTTATGCCAGAGAATATGAACGCAAACGAGAAGAGCCTGAACGCGTATACGGTGAGCTTATATAGCTCTGCGTCGTAGCCCACGAATATCTTTGCAAGCGGAATAGCCAGCGCTTGCGCCAAGCCTGAGAGTATTACGCCAGCGGCACCCATCGATATCATACTCTTTTTGAATACGTTTTTTAGCTCAGCGTGGTTTTCCGCACCGTAGTTGAACGCGACGATTGGCGCGCTTCCCATAGTGAAGCCTATCTCTATTGCGATAAATATAAACTGTACGTACATAAGTACGCCGTACGCCGATACGCCGTTTTCGCCAAGATATTTCATAAGCTGGGCGTTGTAGAACATACTCACGATTGAGGAAGCTACGTTTGTCAGTAGCTCCGACGAGCCGTTTGCGCACGCGGCAAGCAATGGACGAATCTCAATTTTGGTTTTTGTCAGTTTCAGCAGACTACTGTTCTTCCTTGCGAAGTATACAAGCGGAACAATACCGCCAATCATCTGACCTATACCCGTAGCCACAGCCGCGCCTACGAGTCCCCACTTGAACGCGACGATAAACAGCGCGTCGAGGGCGGCGTTCGTACAGCCTGCGATAAGCGTGATGATAAGTCCAAGCTTCGATTTTTCTGCCGCCGCTAAAAAGCTATGGAATATGCTTTGAAGCATAAAGAACGTGGTGAAGCAGAGCATAACTCTTCCGTACAGCACGCAATGTTCAATCATATCGTCTGTCGCGCCAAGCAAGCGGGATACGGGACGGATAACGGCTATGCCTATTGCGGATAGCACGATTCCAAGTACTATTGCAAACATTATTACCATCGTAAAATAGCGGTTTGCATTATCTCTGTCCTTTTCGCCAAGTTTCTTTGCGACGAGAGCGGTGCCGCCCGTGCCAAGCATAAAGCCCATTCCACCCAATATCATAATCAGCGGCATAACGAGATTGATTGCCGCAAACGGGGTTTTACCTACGAAGTTTGATATGAACAAGCCGTCTATAACGCCGTATATAGACGTAATTATCATCATAAAGATTGACGGCAGTACGAACCTAAATAGCTTTTTATATGTAAAATGGTCGGATATTTGTATCGTTGTTTTCATTTGTTTTACTCCTCGTTACGGGCGAAAGAGTCGTACTCGGCTTTCCATGCTTTGATTAGAGCTTCGTCATAGAGTATAGGCATTCTCATTGCCAAGATTCGCGCCCTTGCGCATTTGCGGAGTATCGAGCGTATCTGCCTAATAAATTCTGGCTTCTTTCTTGCGAGGACCACGCTGTCAAGTATACTCTTTATCTGGAAGTCGTCTTGATTTTTTAGGTCGAACCTCGCAAGCGCGAGTAGGCTGTCGTTGAGTACGCCCGAGTCGAATAGCCAAATCAAGTCCTCTCTGTCAAGCACCTGAAAGCGTGAGCGGGCAACGTAAGACATATAGCAGTTTGCACCGAAAGCGAGATTTGCTCTTACCGCGTATTGCCATAGCGCAGAAGTCGTAAAGTCGTTTGCCTTCTTTATTACGTCCGTGAGTATGGCGGCGGCAGTCAGCGTGTTTTCTATACCTGAACCCGAAGTCGGCTTCGTCATAAATGCGGCGTTTCCAATCACAACGTAGCCGTCCGCGACCGTCGTAGCAAGCGGATAGCGTACGGGTATGGCGTCCTGCGCGTGAGATACGCACTCGCTCGTTATATGAGGATTGTGCGCTCTGATATATTCGAATGCGCTGTCAATCTTATCTTTGTCGAGAGACGTGAAGTCGCTTACGAATATGTCGGATAGGGCGGTGTCATCCGCGTCCTTGCACCATAGCACGCTGAATCCGTCTGGCATAAGATATACGTTCGGCGGTGCGGGAGCATCGCTTTACTTGCGATAATAGCCTCTGTATGACACGAGATAGTCGTGCGGCAAAAGCTCGTCGCTCATCAAGAACTTGTTCGGTAC
>CAMWIB010000093.1 GCA_947174215.1 uncultured Clostridia bacterium | reverse complement strand
CCCCACAAAGCAGGAACGCTTTGTGGGGAACCCGAGATTATACCCCACAAAACAGAGGCGCTTTGTGGGGAACCCGCGGTAAAGCCTTACAAATAGGAACGTTCCATAGAAATGTTCTTTACAGAGTATTCTTTAACGGATAACTAATCTAACCCACAAACAGGGACGTTTGTGGGGACCCCAAAACAAATAGCCCGCTATCCTCGTTATGAGTAAAGCGGGCTATTCTTTATTTTCCAAAATGCAGGACGAAGAATTGAATTTATTGCGGTGCTTTCTCCAAAGCAAATGAGAAACTGCCTGCACTGCATTCATCGTCCGCTTCAATAATTACGTAAATAATTTTATTACCTGTAAATGCCTCTGTTTTACCTTCAACATTACCGTCAGTTCTGATTTCGAATAAGCTTAGTTTTTCATCATCAAAATCATAATAAACTTTGATATTTCCTTCTTCTAACTTTGCATTATAAGATATAACTACTTTATCGTTGCCTGAGTTGTTTAATTTCGCTACGTATACTCCGCTAAAAGTGTCGAACGAAACGGACGCACTATTTGATGTGTTTGACTCTGTCATCAAAAACGCCTTATAATGGCTTTTGTATTTATTTCCGCAAGCACATAACGTTAAACACAAAACCAATATCACCGCTGAAATGATTATTACTCTCGCAAATTTTTTCATATAATTTCTCCAACAAATTACTGCTTATTTGATTGTAGCAAAACCGTAATAAAAAAGCAAGAAGAGTCAATCACCTTTTAATTCACCGATTCGGATTATTCTTAAAAGCTGTTATTTATCAAGTAGTTACAATTTATAGTCTTGTCGTTTCCTTTCAAAATGACATACTTTATCAATCAAATTGACGTTTCCAATCAGACCGCCGACGAGAAGAACTCAATCATCATAGCAAGCTTTTGCTCTGCCGTTTTCTTACTCGCGTCAAAAAGAAGGGACGGCGGAATAGCGGTGGTAAGCACTACGCTGTTGCTATGCTCGGATACCGCACGCATAAGCGCCTCGTTCTTGAACACGTCCGAGTCGTAGAAATTCGCACCCGCACCGTTTTTGTTTATTACTATTCTCGACACGTCAAAGCGCGTTGCAAGATTTTTGAGAAGCGCGATGTTTATTAGGTTTTCAAGCGGCAAATCGACGTGACCGTACACCTCGTTAAGTTCGGCAATCAGCGCGTCGCGTGCGGAAATGCTCGTAACCTCGGATATACGCTTGTATATGCGCAGTTTATCTCTGCTGCTTACAAAGCCCTCGTGTATATACGCCGCCGCGTCAACTCGCATATCCACGTCGCGCACGGGCTTATGCGCAACGCCCGTTTTCACCTCGTTTATAGTTTCGTCGAGTATTTCGAGATACATCTCATATCCGACCTTCTCTATATGTCCGCTCTGCTCCGCGCCGAGTAGCGACCCTGCGCCGCGTATGGACAGGTCGGCAAGCGCAATGCGGAATCCGCTTCCTATCTCGGTGTTATCGAGCAAGGTTTTCAATCTCTTTTCGGCAGTAGCGGTGATAGTTCCGTTTTCGGGAATAGTAAAATACGCGTGAGCAAGCTCGCCCCTACGACCTACACGCCCGCGCAACTGATATAGCTGTGCAAGTCCGAAATTGCCGCTGTCTATGACGATAAGCGTATTCGCGTCGGGAAGGTCTATGCCGTTTTCTATAATCGTCGTGGATATAAGCACGTCAAACTGTTTATCGTAAAACGCGCTCATTCTCTCCTCTAAAACACCGGGAGCCATCTGTCCGTGAGCGGTGATTATACGCGCTTCTGGACAAAGCTCGCGCAGTCTGCCGGCAAACGGGTCAAGCTCGGCAATATTGTTGAGCAGAATGAAAATCTGACCGCCCCTTGCCATTTCGCGCGTAATTGCGTCCACGCACAGCGCGTCGCTGTACGTCACGACGTACGTCTGTATCGGAAGTCTGCCGACAGGCGCGGTTTCAAGCATAGAAATATCCCTTATGCCCGACAGCGACATATTGAGCGTACGCGGAATCGGCGTTGCGGACAGCGTAAGCACGTTGACAAGCGGATATTTCTCTTTCAGCTTTTCCTTATGCTCTACGCCAAAGCGTTGCTCCTCGTCAAGCACGAGCAAGCCCAAATCATTAAACTCCACGTTCTTTGCCAGTACCTTGTGCGTTGCAATGACCATATGCGTCGTACCTTTTTTAAGCTCAGCAATGAGCTGTTTATTCTCCGCCGCGGTTTTCATACGCGTAAGCAAGCCGCACTTTATGCCAAATGGCTTCAACCTCTTTTCGAGGTTTTCATAGTGCTGCCTTGCAAGTATGGTTGTAGGTGCAAGCAACACCGCCTGCTTATTGTCAATCACAGTCTTGAACATTGCGCGGAATGCGACCTCCGTCTTGCCGAAGCCGACGTCGCCGACGATAAGCCTATCCATAATGCGCCCGCGTTCCATATCCTGCTTTATATCGGCTATGGCTTTAAGCTGGTCTGCGGTTTCCTGATATTCGAAATTATCCTCAAACTCCTTCTGCCAGACGGTATCCTCGGTATACGTAAATCCCTTTTGTTTTTCGCGCTTGGCGTACAGCTCCACGAGATTGACTGCGAGCTTGCGCACGGAATTTCTTACCTTTTGCTTTTCGCGCTCGAATTCCTTGCCGCCCAGCTTATTGAGCTGAGGATGCTCCTCACCGACGAACTTTTGAAGGTTGTTCATCTGGTCGGTTGCAACGTATAAGACGTCGCCGTCGCGGTATTTAAGCACGATATACTCGCGCTCGAACTCTCCCGTCTGCATAAGCGTAGTGCCAACGCAAAGACCTACGCCGTGAACGCGATGCACTACGTAATCGCCCGCTTTTGGTGCGCTGAACTTCGTTTTCTGCTGAACTATGCTTTCCTGACTGCGCTTACCCACGCACTCTGACGAGCCTATAAGCACGACCTTTGCGGCAGGATAAATCACGCCGACTTCCATTGGAAGAGGAGTGACAAGCACCTGCGCTTCGCCCTCGCCGTCCTCGCTGTACTCCGCGCCAATGTCGAACTCCAAAAGTCCGTTCTGTACGCCCTTCGCCCTCTCCGCGCTTCCGCAGGCGAATATAACCTTCGCCCCGTTATGCACGAAATTCTTTACGTCGTTCTCAATCGCGTTCGGGTCGAGATAGTACTTCGTCACAGGCTTGTTTATTGGCTGTACGGTGTACTTTGGGTCGAACAGCGGATTGCTTAAATCGAGCGCGGTAAAGCTCATTTTGTTCGCCGTAAGAATCAACCGTCTGAACTCGTGTACGGATATATTAGCAGAGGCGTGTTCCTTCAATATTTCTCCCGCTTCCGTGAGCGTTTTCACTCTGCCGTTAAACTCTTTTTCAAGAATGTTCAACTTATCCCATACGACCTTCGGCTCGTCGAAAATTATGACGGTAGGCACTCCGTCGTCTATATAGCTGAGCAACGGCTCTTTGCTATCCTTTAAGAACGGCAAAGCCCATATGGCGGATGAATCGCACGCGCCTACGTGCAGATATGAAAGCGTTTGCGCGGCGTTTTTTGCATTGATATGCTTGCCTATCGCCTCACGGGCTAAGCGCTCGCTCTCCTCGTCTACGAGTATAGCCTCGGTAGGTGCGAACACAACGCTCTCCACCTCGTTTGAGGAAGCCATACTATCAACGTCGATAATCTTTATATCTTCAACAAGGTCGTCAAAGAAGTTTATACGATACGCCGTCTTGTCGGAAGAATACACGTCGAGTATATCTCCGCGCAGAGCGAACTCCCCGACCTCGCCAATCATATCCTGCCGCTTATAGCCCGCAAGCGCGAGTCTGTCTGCAATCGCGGTTGGGGAAACTATATCTTCTTTTTTTACGCGTACGATACTCTTTTCAACAAGCTTCCTCTTTGGAAACTGCTGTAACATACTGTCAGCAGAAGTTACGATAACGTCCACGTCGCCGCTTATTATATCCGTGAGCGTACGCATAATTTCAAGCACGTTCGCGCGGGAAGCCCCCCTATGCACCAAAAGCATATCGTCCCTGTACGGCAGATGGCGCACGCGCAAGCCCCAGCTTTTGAGCTTACCCGCAAGACTCTTCGCGCCGAGGTCGTCTGCGGCGACGACTATGCGACGGCAGGGAATCTGGGATATTATGTGCAGCTTCGCGCCCTCGCACACTCGCATAACGGATACGGCGGACATATTGCCGAAAAGCGGCAATTTTACATTGCCGCCCGAGTTCCTGCCCAAGTTGTCAAGTGCCGCCAACTTCTCGCCAAGATTTTTAAGTTGTAATACGCTCGGTGTAATCAAAATCTATAAACGGCTCGCCGCCCTCACTGATGTCTGTTTAGTTTCTCCTGTACCCGTGCAAGCGGCGTACCCTTTGCAATATCCAAAAGCGCAACGACGGAATTGTCAATTGCGGCGTTCATTTTGTCGTGATATGCGTAATCTATCTTTGAAAGCACGAAATCAAGCAGAGCAACCGCTCCGCTTGCAAGCTCCTCCGTCTTGGTGCCTACGCGCAGGCGCAAAAACTCCTGCGTATTAAGCTCCGCAACGATATTTCTCATTCCGTTGTGAGTACCCGCGCTTCCGTCCTCGCGCAAGCGCAGTTTGCCAATCGGCAAATCTACGTCGTCGTAGCAAACGACAAGCTCGCTTCTCTCGTCAATATTGTACGCGCGCACGAGCTGTCTTACAGCCTTGCCCGACAGATTCATAAACGTCTGCGGCTTTGCAAGCACGATACCCTCGCGCTTGCACTCGGCAATAGACGAGTCGCACGCGTCCTTTGAGAATTTCACTCCCAACCGCTTTGCAAGCTCGTCCACAACCATAAAGCCTACGTTGTGATACGTGTTTTTGTACTTTGCGCCGGGGTTACCCAAACCCACTATGAGTATCATATCATACACTCCTTAGCGGGTCTTAGTACCCGCTATTTCGTCATCGTTTTCGTATCCTGTTTGACTCTGCCTATCGTAAAAGTGCTTTCCTCGACGTCCCGCGTGACGGTCGTACCTGCGGCGATAAACGCGTTGTCGCCAACGACCACGGGCGCGATAAGATTGGTATTTGCACCGATGAAGCAACGGCTACCCACCGTCGTCTTATGCTTATCCTTACCGTCGGAATTGCAAAACACCGGACCGCACCCGCCGTTCGTACCGTCGCCCCCGTCCGCGTCGCCGACGTAGCTGAGGTGCGCCGCCTTTACGCCCTTACCGAGCTTGGAAGCCTTGACC
>CAMWIB010000092.1 GCA_947174215.1 uncultured Clostridia bacterium | reverse complement strand
TTGCCCTCGTTGCCTTCCGTAAGCTCAACGATAAACGAACCGTACTTGTATTCAAACAGTTCCTGTACCTTAAAGCCGTTATCAAACTCGAAGCCGAGTCCGTTACCCATACAGGCTTTCATTACTGCTTCCGCTATGCCGCCGAGCGTGGGCGTATAGCAAGCAACCGCCTTGCCCTCACGCACGAGCTTTGAAACCTTAGCGTACACTTCAAGCAAGCTTTCAATCTTTGGCAAACCGTTTTCATCGTACTCAGGTTCAATCAAAGCCACGCGATGACCTGCACTCTTGAATTCGGGAGAAACTATGTTCTTCACCTTTTCGGTCGTAACCGCGAAGGACACGAGCGTAGGCGGAACGTCAAGATTCTCAAACGAGCCGCTCATAGAGTCCTTGCCGCCGATTGCGCCGATACCCAGATTCTTCTGCGCCTCGAATGCGCCAAGCAACGCCGCAAGAGGTTTGCCCCAACGCTTGCCGTCCTTGTTCGGATGCTCGAAATACTCTTGGAAAGTGAGATATACGTCCTTGAACTCAGCACCGCTTGCGATGAGCTTACTGACGGATTCAATAACCGCGAGATATGCGCTATGATACGGACTCTTTTCCGCGATAAACGGATTGTAGCCCCACGCCATAAGCGAGCAATCGTCGGTATGCTTTTTCTCTACGGAAATCTTCTGCACCATCGCCTGAATCGGAGTACGCTGACGCTTTCCGCCAAACGGCATAAGCACCGTACCCGCGCCTATCGTGGAATCGAACGTTTCAGACAGTCCGCGCTTGGAGCAGATATTGAGGTCGCCAGCAATCGCTTTAAGGTTCTCGACAAAACCACCCGCAACCTTCTTCTGTTCGTACACAGCCTTTGCAGGAGCAATATCAATATGCTTCTCAGCGCCGTTTGAATTGAGGAAGTCACGACTTATATCAACAATCTTCTTGCCGTTCCAGTTCATCACGAGGCGAGGCTCTTCCTGAACGACCGCCACGGGGCAAGCCTGCAAGTTCTCTTCGGACGCAAGCTTCAAGAATGCGTCAACATCATTTTTGTCAACGACAACCGCCATACGCTCCTGAGACTCGCTTATTGCAAGCTCCGTGCCGTCAAGACCGTCATACTTCTTCGGTACGGCGTTGAGGTCAATTTTAAGACCGTCCGCAAGCTCGCCGATAGCGACGGATACGCCACCCGCGCCGAAGTCGTTACAACGCTTGATAAGCTTGCTCGCCGTAGGATTACGGAAAAGTCTTTGGAGCTTTCTCTCCTCGGGTGCGTTGCCCTTTTGAACTTCCGCACCGCAGGTTTCCAAGGACTGAACCGTGTGCGACTTACTTGAACCCGTCGCACCGCCGCAACCGTCACGTCCCGTACTTCCGCCAAGAAGTATCACGACGTCGCCCGCGATAGGTCTTTCTCTGCGCACGTTCTCTTGCGGAGCGGCGGCAATAACCGCACCTATCTCCATACGCTTTGCCGCATAGCCGTCGTGATAAATCTCATCGACGATACCCGTCGCAAGCCCAATCTGGTTGCCGTAGGAGGAATATCCCGCTGCCGCCGTAGTCACAATCTTACGCTGTGGCAACTTACCCTTTATCGTTTCGCTTACGGGCTTCAAGGGGTTTGCCGCGCCCGTCACGCGCATTGCACCGTATACGTACGCTCTTCCCGAAAGCGGGTCACGAATCGCACCGCCTATACACGTTGCCGCACCGCCGAACGGCTCTATCTCCGTCGGGTGATTGTGCGTTTCATTCTTGAACAGCAACAGCCACTTCTCATTCTCGCCGTCGACGTCTACGTCAATCTTGACTGTACACGCATTGATTTCCTCTGACTCGTCAAGCTTTTCAAGCTTTCCTTCCTTTTTGAGATACTTGACGGCAAGCGTCGCTATATCCATAAGGCAGATTGGCTTAGTTCTGCCAAGCTCCTTTCTCGTTGCAACGTAATCGTTCCACGCACTCTGTAAAAGCTCGTCCTCAAACTTCACGCTGTCAATCGTAGTAAGGAATGTCGTATGACGGCAGTGGTCGGACCAGTACGTGTCAATCATTCTGATTTCCGTAATCGTAGGCTCGCGGTTTTCAGACTTGAAATACTGCTGACAAAACGCGATATCGTCAATATCCATAGCGAGCGCGTAGTCCTTAACAAACTTTTCAAGTCCGCTACGGTCAAGTGAAATAAATCCTTCAAGCGTAGCCACCTCGGTTGGAATCTCATATTCCGTTTTGAGTGTTGACGGCTTTTCAAGAGAAGCTTCCCTCGCCTCGACGGGGTTTATGACGTACTTCTTTATCTCTGCAAGCTGTGCGCCACTGATATTGCCGTAGAGCGCATACACCTTTGCGGTACGCACCGTAGGACGGTCGCCCTGCGAAATAATCTGTATGCACTGCGCGGCGGAATCCGCACGCTGGTCGAACTGACCGGGGAGATACTCAACGGCAAATACCGTTGCGCCCTCTACGCAAAGCTCCTCGCTAATTATGTCAAGCTGTGGCTCGGAGAACACAGTCTTTTTTGCATACTCGAAAAGCTCCTCGCTGATATTCTCCGCGTCGTAGCGGTTGAATACGCGGACGTCTTCAAGCTCCTTTATACCAAGCAAGCTACGCGCGTCGTTCAAAAGCGACTTTGCCTCGTTTGCAAGCTGTTTTTTCTTTTCAACGAAAACTCTGTAAACCATTATTTACCCTCCGTAGCGCTGAGCGCCTTCTTGCCTATGTCCTTGCGATAGTACGCGTTTGCAAAGTGTATTTCCTTCACGTCCTCGTACGCCGCTTCGATTGCCTCGCTAAGCGTACCCGCTATCTCCGTTACGCCAAGCACTCTGCCGCCGTTCGTAACGAGCGCACCGTCCTTCACTGCCGCGCCTGCAATAAATATCTTATCTTCCAAGTCGTTTGGATAGCTTATTTCAAAGCCCTTATCGTAGTGCGACGGATAACCATCGGATGCCATAATAACGCAACACGCATTCGCCTTTGCGAATTTCACTTCCACGCTTGAAAGCCTTTCCTCAGTCACCGCCTGCATAACGGTGAGCAAATCGGACTCCAACAGCGGAAGAACGACTTGCGTTTCGGGGTCGCCAAAGCGGCAGTTATACTCCACAACCTTTGGACCGTCGGGAGTGAGCATAAGTCCGAAGTACAGACAGCCCTTAAACGTCCGACCCTCCGCATTCATAGCCTTGATTGTCGGAAGGAATATTTTATCCATACAAACCTTTGCAATCTCGTCCGTATAATAAGGATTTGGCGCGACCGTTCCCATACCGCCCGTATTCAAGCCGACGTCGCCGTCGCCTGCGCGCTTATGGTCCATAGATGACACCATCGGAACGACGGTTATGCCATCGGTGAACGCAAGTACGGACACCTCGGGACCTGTCATAAATTCCTCGATAACCACGCAGTCGCCGCTCTTACCGAAAGCCTTATCCTGCATCATAGATTTGACTGCGCTCACCGCTTCCTCGCGGGTATTCGCAATTATGACGCCCTTTCCAAGCGCAAGTCCGTCCGCCTTGATGACGGTGGGAATAGGTGCGGTTTCAAGATACGTCAACGCGCAGTCGAGGTTGTCAAACACTTCGTAGCTCGCCGTCGGTATGCCATACTTTTTCATAAGGTTCTTTGCAAACGCCTTGCTTCCCTCTATTATAGCGGAGTTAGCGCGCGGACCGAAGCATGCGATACCCTTTGCTTCGAGCGCGTCCACCGCACCGAGTACGAGCGGGTCGTCGGGTGCGACTATCGCATAGTCAACCGAGTTTTCAACTGCAAAGCGCACGATATTCTCAATATCCTTCGCGCCGATATTCACGCACTCCGCGTCCTTTGCGATACCGCCGTTACCGGGAAGCGCGTATATCTTTTCAACCGCTTTATTCTCTTTAATTTTTTTGATTATGGCGTGTTCTCTTCCGCCACCGCCTACGACCAAAACTTTCACTTTTTCATACTCCTTTTGATGAAATATGGATTTATCATAACATTTCGGTTATCTAACCGCCTAAATTGCATTTTTTTGTTTTTGCATACAGACGGTCTAAGCTATTGATTTTTCAAAACAATCACGCACAAAGCGGAATATATTCATCAATGGTGGAACAATCTCATTCCCGTAAACGCCATCACCATATCGTACTTGTCACAGCATTCAATCACGAGGTCGTCGCGGATTGAGCCGCCCGGCTCTGCGATATACTTTACGCCGCTACGCTTTGCTCTCTCGATGTTGTCGCTGAACGGGAAGAACGCGTCCGAACCGAGCGCAACGCCGTCAATGGTTGCAAGATACGCCTTCTTTTCCTCGTCGGTGAAGGGCTTGGGTTGCTCCGTGAAATATCTCTGCCAGATGCCGTCCGCGCAAACGTCCTCTTCATTATGGTTGACGTATCCGTCAACGACGTTATCTCTGTCCGCTCTGCCAAGCTCGGGCTTGAACGGCAGGTTGAGAACCTTATCGTGCTGGCGCAAGAACCAAGTGTCCGCCTTAGAGCCTGCAAGACGCGTGCAGTGAATACGCGATTGCTGACCTGCGCCAACGCCTATCGCCTGACCGTCCACCGCATAGCATACGGAGTTGGACTGCGTATATTTGAGAGTGATGAGTGCAACAATCAAGTCGCGCGCCGCCTCGGGCGTGAGATTCTTGTTTGCAGACACGATATTCGTAAGAAGCTCTTTGCCAATCTTGAAATTGTTTCTGCCCTGCTCGAAGGTTATACCATATACCTGCTTTGTTTCCTTTTCGGCAGGAACATAGTTCGGGTCAATCTTTACGATGTTATAAGTTCCTTTGCGCTTGGACTTCAAAATCTCCAAAGCCTCGTCGTCGTAATCGGGAGCGATAACGCCGTCGGAAACCTCTCTCTTTATCATAAGCGCGGTGGTCACGTCGCACTTGTCTGAAAGCGCAACCCAATCGCCGAAGGAACACATTCTGTCCGCACCTCTTGCACGGGCGTATGCGCAGGCAAGCGGAGATTCGTCAAGTCCCTCGATATCGTCAACGAAGCAAGCCTTTTTCAGCTTTTCGGGAAGTTTTACGCCAACTGCCGCGGACGTAGGACTTACGTGCTTAAAGGAAGTAACGCAAGGAAGTCCAGTAGCCTCTTTCAACTCCTTAACGAGTTGCCAGCTGTTGAACGCGTCAAGGAAATTGATATAACCGGGTCTGCCGTTCAAAATCTCGATAGGCAGTTCGGTTCCGTCATTCATATATATCTTTGACGGGTTCTGATTTTGATTG
>CAMWIB010000091.1 GCA_947174215.1 uncultured Clostridia bacterium | reverse complement strand
ATACTGTTGTCGATTATCTCCCAAAGGATATGGTGCATACCCTTCTCACCCGTAGTACCGATATACATACCGGGGCGTTTTCTGACAGCCTCCAAGCCCTCTAAGACGTTTATGTCGCGTGCATTATAATCTTTGTTTGCCATTTCTTCCTTAAAGCGTTTTGCTTATAATTTTAATAATATAAATATATTATCATATATAAACAATCTTTTCAATCAAAATATCGGCAAGAAACTCAAATAATTTATTTTGTGCCAAACGTTATGCCTTTGCTTCAATAATCCCACATCAACACCAAGAACACTTATACAAATAATTATTCGTAGGCAATTCCTGCCTATCATAGCTATAAACAAACTGAAAGCCCGCCAAATAGCGGGCTTTCTTATTTCAGTACATTTTTGTTTCTGGATTGTTAGTTTACCCCACAAACAGGGACGTTTGCGGGGACCCCATGTCGCTTCGCTCATCGCAATGACGATATCGATTACTTCGTTACCTTGTTTGCAATAACGGTATCGCTTATTTCGTTGCCTTATTCACGATATCGTCAAGTCTTGCAAGGACGTCTGCGTAGACTTCCTGATTGTTTATCTCGTTCAGAATTTCGTGACGGGCATCGGGATAAAGTTTCATCGTTACGTCCTTAACGCCGAGGTTCTTATACTGCTTCTCCAATTTCTTTACGAGCTTGCCGTTGCCGCCGACGGGGTCCTTATCGCCCGAGAAGATGCCGATAGGCTTGTTCTTGTCAATCTTTGCAAGGTTCGCTTTCTTGTACGATGATTTGAGTCCTGTGAAGAACCACTTGAAGAACGCCGTTGACATAACCCAACCGCACTGCTCGTCAAGGGTGTACTTTTTGACTTGCTCCTTATCGCGGGAGAGCCAAGCGTATTCAAGCTTCTCTTTCTTGAACGGCTTGTTGTACGAGCCGAAGGACAGCGTGTTTGCAAGCTTGCCTTCCTTCTCACCGCCGCAGAGCTTATACTGTAAGCCGATGATTGCGTTACCGGTATTGAGGAGCGCGCCCTTCATCATCGCAGAACCGCTGAGTATTGCGCCCGTATGCTCCTTGCACTCTTCTATGTATCTTTGTCCGACCATACTGCCGTAGCTGTGACCGAAGTAGATGACGGGCAACTCATATTTCTTTATGAGATATGAGGTGATTGCAACCTCGTCCTTGACGGTATCCATATAAATCTCGCCCTTGTGGTAGCCCTTTACGCCCTTTGTGGACTGCTTCGTGCTTGTCATACCGTGTGCGCGGTGGTCGTCTGCAAAGACGATATAACCGTTTGCATTAAGGAAATTTGCAAAGTCGTCGTAGCGTCTTGCGTGTTCCGCCATACCGTGAGCTATCTGAACGACCGCCTTGGGATTTCTCACCTCTTCCCAGACGTAGCATTGAAGTACAGTTCCGTCAAAGCTTTCAAATTTTACGTTTTTCATATTACCCCCAAAACCTAAGTGGTCGTATGCGCGAGCGCATACATATCATTATTATTGCTATCATTCTACCACAATCAAAACACTATTTCAAGATGCAATTTTGATACACTTTTCCACCGATATAGTCAAACGGTCTTTATTGCCACGTCGCTTCGCTCCTCGCAGTGACCGAAATGATATGCGCAATATACGACATCTGTAAACAGTCAACCCACGAAGTGGGCAAACTTTTTTATCTTTGGCACATACTATGTACTATGACACACAAAACGACTGATATTATAGTTTTTACAGGTGGCGGCACAGGCGGTCACATATACCCCAATCTCGCGCTCATTCCCGAGTTTGAAAAGCGCGGCTTCAAAGCCGTATATATCGGCGGCGACGGCAAGACTATGGAGCGAAGGCTCGCAAGAGAAAACGCAGTGAAGTATTACGGCATTCCAGTAATAAAGCTTGTGCGCTCGCTCTCCCCTTCGGCTATCTCCCACAACATAAAAATTCCGTTTACCCTAAAACGCTCGATTGACGAAGCACGCAAGCTACTCGAAAAAATAAAACCTTGTGCGGTAATATCCAAGGGCGGCTTCGTATCTCTGCCCGTCGTTATCGCGGCAAGCAAGCTGAATATTCCAACCTTCGCACACGAATCCGACCTTACGTTGGGACTTGCAAACAAGCTCGCAATGCACTACGGCGCGACCATGCTAAAAGCAAACCCAAAAGCCGAATTCAAGGGAATAACCGTAGGTATGCCCTTGCGCGACAGTCTGTTTTCCTCCACCAAAACGCAGGCAAAAAGCAAGCTCGGAATATCCACATCTAAAAAGGTTCTGCTCATACTCGGCGGCTCGTCGGGAGCGCAGTTTCTCAACGAGGAAGTAAAGAAGCATATCGACGAGCTTACGAAAAAATATTTCGTGCTTCACGTCTGCGGCAGAGGCGCGTTTAACAACGATAGAACCAACGTAACCAATACGAATGATAATCGTGCGGTAAGCTGCAAAAATACCAGCACAAATGATAATGCGCCAAACGACAATTCTGATAGTGGAACTTTCAAGAGCAAACGCACCGAAGGTGCCTATCTTAGCTTTGAGTACGCCGACAATATTGCGGACTTCTATGCGGCAAGCGACGTAGTAGTATCCCGCGCGGGCGCAACCGCCGTATACGAAATATCCGCGCTCAAAAAGCGAGCGGTATTCGTTCCCCTTCCCAAAGGCGTATCGAGGGGCGACCAGATATTCAACGCTCAGCTCGCAGAAGAATACGGCGCGTTTACGCTATGCCAAAACGAGAGATTTTCAGACAACTTCCTGAGTGCGATAGAAAAAGCCTTGCAAAATCCGCCAATGAGAGCGCTCTCATCCGACGCAAACGGAAAAATTGCGGATATAGTATGTGATAGCATAGGGCGAGGTGAAAAATGCAGAAACAAAAAACTATCGCCAAATGGCTCGCAATTATCCTACTCCTGACAGTCATCGTAACGTGCTATTTCGTATTCCGTGCGGTGATTAGCAATAGCAACTCGCCTAAAACCGACATCGCAGGCGCAGACAACAGCGGAAATAATCCTACTATAACGCCGCCCCCAGAAGAAATCGTTGACCCGCCCGTTTACAGCGAATTCCCAAGAAATGCGGAAATCATAGGCGGCGTAACAGTGCGCCACGTAGGCGGCGAAAATACCGAACGCCTACTCGATACGATGTACTTCGGCAGCAAGCGACTCGTGTTCTTTGCAAGCTCGTCCGCAGAGTACGACGTGCGCGAGAGCGGAATACATATCGCAGTGTTCGAAGGCGATAAGCTTAGCAGAACGGTGAAAATCGCAGGCACTGACGAAGAGTTTGCAACCGTAGGACTCGTTCAGAACGGACTTCTTATAGTCACCACGACAAGCACCGATACGAAGCTACGCCTATACGACAGCAACTGCAATATGATTGCAAACAACTCCTGCCCCGTATTCTCGTCTTACAAGCTATACGTATCGGGAACGTCCGCCACTCTGTTCGCCACAGATAAGAGCTATATATACGCTATGTCAATCTCAAAAACGCTTGACGCTACGCGCAGTAATTTCGTGTATCCGCTCGATGGCGGCAAGCTTCTGTACGCAATGAAGTTCGGCAATGAAAACACCGTAATCGTGCAGACAAAAAATGACGTCGGAATTCTCACTTATAGCGCAACAAGCGGTTTTTCTTTCAAAACACAGCTTCTAAACAGTGAGTTTGAGCAGCTTCTGCCTGTCGTATCAAGCGGAAAGCAAGCGCTCATTCTCTCCTGTAAAACGGACGAAGGCATTCAGCTTACCAGTATAAACAGCAACTGCGCCGTTGCAGAAAGCTATCTGCTCAAAGGCGAATCGAGTGCGGTGTGTCTGCCGCAGGAAAACAACAATATTGCAGTCCTCGCAGGCACAAAGCAGTATACCTTCTGCTCTCACTTGGAGCTTCAAGCCATGTCGCCGCTTAGCGTAGACGAGAATATTTATGCGTCGCTCGGCACTGTAAATCAAGGCGATATAACCTATCAGTCTGTTGACGGCGAAGCAAATACGTTTATTATGACGAGCGGAAGTGCGTTCTCTGTCGTATCGTATGCAAACGGCAAGCTGAGCCACGTTTTCAGCGCGGTAGGCACGTCCGTACAGCTTGTACGCGAACCGCAAACTCTCGGAAACAGCGCAATATCTATACTCTTCAACGCTTCATCCGTAAATAGCTTTTCGTATATGTGCTTCGGCGAGGACGACGTGTTTTATCTGACTCTCACTTCGCTGTTGACAGCCGAGGCAAATTAAGGTATAGTATATATGTATTACCTTGAAATATAGGTGTACGCGGAGTTACTTATGAGCAAAAAGAAAAAGAAGAAATCAGGTAAGGTTCAACAGCCGTATAGAGATATGCACGCTCGCAAGTCCATACTCGTGACTGGCTTTATCATCGTGCTTGTGAGCCTTATTCTGGTGGCGTACGGCGCGCTGTGCCTATTCCTGCCAGACGTCAATTTCTTCAAAAAGCTTTACTCGCTCTACCTTATCTACGGACTTCTCGGCGGTGGCGTTGCGGCGGCGTTTATCGGCACTATATTCACAGTCGCGGGTGCGAATACGAAAAAGTCGTTGGCTCGCCTCTCTATGTTTTTTGGTGTGAACGTATTTTTGATTGGCACGGGAATCCTTATCACCGTATTGCTTTTCAGCGCGGTTATCCCCTTCCCCGCTCTCAGACGACTTGCGGAAGGATGCACTATGATAATTCCCGCGATACTAATATGAATAAAATGCAAAAAGCAACCTTCAAATAATATATCAAATATAATCTTGAATTAAGATATTACAACAAAAACAGCTCACGAATTACCGTGAGCTGTTCGATTTCATATAGATATACTCTACTTATTACGCCTTCTTTGTAAACACTATGCCGACCGCGCCGGGACCTGCGTGTACGCCGATAACGGGACCGATTGGCTGACGCCAGATGGGAGCCTTCGGGAAAGACTCTTTTACGCGCTTTTCAATCTCGTCCGCCGCTGGCTTGTTGTCCGCGTCGATAATCATAATGGGCGAATCGCCAATCTGCTCGTAGTTTTGAATGAGTTGGTCAATGATATAGTTGTACGCCTTTTTAAGACCGTTCTGCTTAGAACCTACGTCAATCACGCCGTCCTTTACGACAAGTACGGGCTTTATGTTCATAAGGTTTGCAATCTTTGCCTTAGCGGGCGAAATTCTGCCGCCGCGAGCAAGATACTTCATATCTTCAACGACGAAGTACACGCTCGACCTTCCCACAATCTGTTCAAGATAAGCGTAGGTTGCGTCGATAT
>CAMWIB010000090.1 GCA_947174215.1 uncultured Clostridia bacterium | reverse complement strand
GGGCTGAATGGTTTCCGTCAAGCCCGTTTCGGGGTCGGTTTCCGTGTAGCTCTTATGCGACTTATAGCCACCGCTTATTACGGACGAGCCAATGTATCTCTTAGAGCCGGACACCGTACTGTTGCTTCTGAGCATAACAGCATTAAGCATCTTACCCTCTTCGTCAGCGAGATACGTACCGAACGTTCTTACAGAATTGTTCTGGAAGGTCAGGCTCACGAGGTCGGGCAACTCTACGTTGAACGTGCTGTTGTCAGACTTCATATCAAGTCTAATTGCGCCGTTGTACGTGAAGCTATTGGACGAAGCCGTCAGGCTTGCCGTTGACTTGACTGCCTGTACCGTCTTGACCGCATACGCGTTTGTCACGTAGACAGGAATCGTATACATAACCACGTTGAGTGCATAGCCGTATACGTAACCTGCAAGACGTCTGCCGGTTGAATCAATCGACGCGGCTGTCAAATCTACCGTTGACGCATCCCAGACGATGTACGTACCCGTTGCAGAGCCGTCACTCGTTTCGTCGTTGGTATAGTAGCCGTTGCTGTATCTCACGTCAGCCTTCTGCGGGAAGAGCGATTCATCGAAGAAGTAGCTGTCGCGCAGATAGAAGGACTTATCTCCTCTTGAATCGTTGTAGCGTGCCACACCCTGACGTGTTGCCGGGTCGGAAATTTCAATTTCCGTCGGCGGTGCGCTTCCTATTACCGTTGCGTCCGCGGCGTCGTCAAAGCCTATCATCGTATTCTTGACAGAGCTGTTGACGTTACCGTACGGCGTGAGGCGCAGGAAGAAGAAGTCCCAAGCTCCGCCGTTTGCGTTGTCTGTCGTACCGCTGTTGGTGGGAACCAACTCCGCACTGTTTACGCTTCTAGTGCCGAACGTGCCGCCATATCCAAGCGCAGTATTCGACTTTGTGGTGTAGGTTATACCCGTACCCGCGCCGTTCTTTCTACCGTTGATGTAGAACTCAACCGCCTGTATGCCGGGATTCATCTTGTACGCGTCACTGAGTCCGTACTCGGAGTTCTTCGGCGCAAGGTCGATATAAATCTTCAAGCTCGGGTTGATACTGCCGCAAGCGAAAGGCAATGGCAGTATACCGCCGATAAGTCTTGACAAGTCTGTGACAGTCGGGCTGATAGCAGACTCGATACTGTGTCTGCTCGCACCAAAGAACACCGTCAGGAACGTATCGTCCCAGAGGTCTCTACCTGCACCACCCCAGATGTTCAATGCACCAGTGGTTGTTGAACCGACGGATTCCAAAGCGTTGAACGCCATGTCACGCAACACCCATTTGAGGAGTGTGTAGGGCAAGCTACGGATGTACGGCTCGAGGAAGTTGACCTTCTGTTGCGTCGTTGCACCCTTCTTGACGTAGTTGTTGTCAAACTCGTTGAGTACGTCCTTTGCCGTTTTGAGGCTAAGGAACTGCAAGTCTTTATCCGTGTTATCTTCAGCCGCCTTCGTCGAGTTTGTATTGTTAAGAGTGTACTTCGTTATATCGATGAAGTAACTGTTATTCTTTGTAGCGTCAGAGTCTTTTGGTCTCAACGGGTCGTTATCGTGGCTGTTCATATTCAACATCAAATTGAGCAGGATGCAGTCAACCATAATCATCAACTCGTTGAATGCGTCCTTATTGAACTCGATGCCGAGAGTGATAAGACCTGAGTTACGTGACATTGCGCCCATTCCAGAATAATACGGAATGTAATTCTTGTTGTTGAACACGTCCACGTCAACCTTATTGATAAGTCCCGTAAGGTTCGCCTTGTAGGAATATGCCGACTTGTCGCTGTTCCAGCCGCTCTCCGTAGAGGTAAGCTCCGAATTTGCGGCAATCTGTGCGTCCTTAGAAGCAGACTGCTCGGGATAGAAGAACTTGCCGTCGTCACCGTCGTCGCCCTTGACAAAGTTGAGCAACTGACCGAGGTCAAAGAAGTTCAATATCTTTTTAAGAGCGCCAACCAAGCTCGCCGCGTTTTCAGCCAAGCCGCTCATCGTAACCTCAATGTTTCTGAGGAACACCTTGTTACCGCCGATTACGACGTTGAGCGACATATTTTCTTTAAGTCTTGTAGAACTTGCTGACGCGCTCAAATCCACTCTCAAGTGATAGCTCTTATTCTTCTCTTTGCCAGCCTCTTCCGTATTGGTGTTTTCATAGACCTTCTTGGTTGTGAGCGTTATCTTGGAATTGGACTTCATAACCTGTACACGACCGGTGTTCTTCGTCTGCTGCCAAGTTTCGTTACCAGAACCGATAAGGACTTCCCATACGTGGTTGTAAATCTCTATGTTCGCATTGAGGTTGATGGAGTCAAGCACGTTCTGGATGAGCGACATCATACCTGCCGTCTGCGACATCGTAAGTCCTGCATAGCCGACCTTGACCTCTTCTACGAGTCCTGCCGTATCGAAGAAGCCTTCGCCAACGGACAGACCGATGTTGGAGATGCTGATACCGATAGACGTACCTACGCTATCGAGGTCCGCTGTGATATTGATTGCGTCAAGACCTTGCTGCTCGCCAAAGCTGATTGCCGCCGCCGCGTGCTTGATATCGGGCAATTCGAAGCCAAGCTCCACGCCAAGCATATTGAACAGCGTTGTGATAAGTCCCTTGTCGAAGGACATACCAATTCTGCCGTTTTCAATATCGAGGTTGAGGAACAGCTCCGTAGCCGCTTCCGCCGCAGTGACTGCTTCTGCCGCCACCTTTGCGCTGTCGGTTGCAGTGACTGCCTCCGCACTCGTTGACGTTACGCCAAGTATACCTGCCGCGCCTTGGAACTTAATCTTGCCAAGGCCGATACCCGTAGCGTCGATGTACAGCGCGTCACTGAATATATTCGCGCCCTTGGTCACTTCAATCTTACCCATGCTGTTACGCGCAAGACCTGTTGAACCAAGGTAGTAGATGTTGATAATCTGCGTATTGAGCGGGTCGCCAATGCCAACCTTGATTGACATATCGCTGTACAGTATACCGCCGATTCCGTAAAGGATAAGTGCGCCGAGGTTGAGGTTCGCTTGCAACGAAACGCTCAGTCTTATGCTTTCGCTTGACGTACCAAGACGGAAGTTGAGATTGCCCATTACGTAGCGATAATACTTGCCCGAATTTACGTCAGCCTGAGTCTTGCTTGACATATCTTCGCTTGTCGGAATATACGTCTTGCTCGCGCTGTCGAAGGTGTAAATCTTGCCCTTGTAGGTCTGCAAGCCATACGTACCCGTAAGCGTGGTTATCGGCGTCCAGTAGCCCAGTGCGCCCATACCGTCAAGCATATTTCCAAGCAATTCACTGCTGAGCCAATGAGCAAAGCTGTTATTGTAGTTGGTCGTACCCGGTTCATAGCCTCTGGACGAAATCTGTATCGCCATATCGAGGTTAAGACCAATCGTCGGCAAATCGAGCATAGACATCAGGTCTGCGTCAGGGTCGCCGCTGAGTATCGCTTCGAGGTCAAGCGTACCAACCTTTATGTACGCGTTTGTATTTCCAAGGTGACTTGAAATCGCGCTCGTATCAACACTCTTGTCGATATGCGGGAACGGCAGGTCAAGCGTTATGTACAGTGCGTCGCTAAGGCGCAAATTCAAGCTTATCGTCGTATGGTCGTCGCTATCCGTGCCGATGTTGAGCAACAGGTCGCCAAGGTCGGGGATGAAGTTCTTCTGTTCGGAGCCACGCAATGCAAGTATCTTTCTGTACACTACGTTGATGAGGCTTGCGTTGAGCTGCAACAGCAGTCTGCGCGGATTGAACATCAGCATGAGGTACGGCCAGTTCTTTCTCAAACCGTTGAGCGTACCTATTTCTTCCGCCGCCGCAGTGCTTGCTTCGCCTGCACCGCCGAACATACCCTCTACGCCGAGCTTATCGAACACTCCGCCAAGAGGTTCTTTGAGCAAGCCGCCGAGGTTTACGCCTTCGAGCTTAATCTTTGCCGCCGCACCGAGTATGCCGCTCAAATCGACGTATACGACGTCGTTGAGCAGGTACACGCCAAGCAACGTCTTGTTGGTATTGCTACCCGCTACGTACTTGACAAGTTCAAGCATAAGGTTGAGCTTCGGCTCTACGCCGCTCAAATCAACCGTTGCAACGAGGTCGAGCTTCAAGTATGCGCCGCTCTGGCTACCGACTTCGTTGACAATGTTCAGCATCAGCTTCGCACTGCTCAGTTCGTCGCCGGGCAACAGGAGTTGAATGAGTTCGCTCAAATCTATCGTATTGTTTGCCGCCTTGCCGCTACCGTACAAGGATACGTTGATGCTCATGGACAGCGTCGCTTTGAGGTCCTGAATGCGTACGTATTCGTCAAGCGTACCGTCATTGTTTGCGTCCATCTTATCCATAAGGTTTTCAGAGAAGTCCTTATTGAGTCTGACGTAAATTCCGTCAATCTTTGCGGACAGTCTGAAATCGCCGAGCGACAGATAGAGTCCCTTGCCTGCGTCGGTATGCTCTCTGAATACGAGCTTATCAGCGTCGACGAGGTCGTACGTCGTACCCGCCCACTTCGGATACGCGTAGGATACGAGTGCGTATTCGTCTGTGGATACGAGAATGAACGTTTCAGTCTGATTGGTCGTAGCGTCGCCGCCCTGTACGTAATTGCCGTCGCCGTCCTTAATATAGGTTACGCCGCCTGTTACGTTCGCCCAGTTGACGCCCGTTACGCCGTTTTCAACGTACTTGCCGCCTGCGCCGTAATAGTTGTTGTATTTATCAACGTCCATATACAGCGTCTTGCCAACCTTGAAGCCTATATTCAGGCTGAGTGCAGGCGCATTGCCGCTGAGGTCAAATGTGATACCGCTTGTGTCGATGCCGTTGGACGTGAACATTCCGGGCAGGAACTTGCTGATGCTCTCAGAAAGCGCCGGGTCTACGTTGGACAGGCTTACGAATATCTTGGAGAGCAAATCCTCTCTTAGTCCGACGGTGAGGAAGTCCCTTGCAAACAGGAGTCTGCCGACGAGCATATCGAGTATGCCCCAGATACCCTCAGGCAAAATGCCGTAGTTGACGTCGTCGTCTGCCGATGCGGCCGCAACGCCCGCTTCAACTGCCGCCGTGCTACCGCTTCCGAAGAGCGCCGCAAGGTCAAGACCTTCTATCGCGCCGTAGGAGAAGAAGTCGCCCCAGTTTACAAGCGTGCCAAGGTCGTTGACGTCTACGTACAGATTGAGCTTGCCGTTCTTAATCTCTACCCACAGCTTCGCCTTTGCAGTCTTTTCGGGGTGCAAGGTCGTTCTGTATTCAAGCTCAACGTACACGGTTGCGCCTTCGAGCATATCCGTGATAGGC
>CAMWIB010000089.1 GCA_947174215.1 uncultured Clostridia bacterium | reverse complement strand
GCTATACGGTCTGACTTCAAGAATGCTGTTAGCTATGGCAAGGAAGTATCTATACGATAAAAGCTACGCGGAAGATTTGGTCAGCGAAACTTATTTGAAAATCGTTCAAGGCTCGTCAAAATTTGACTCATCTCAAAACGGACTAAACTGGATATACAAAATCGTTCACAACGGCGCAATAGACATAAATAGGCGAAACTCAAACTCTACCGTCGCCGCTGAAATTCACGATTGCCAAGGTATATCGGATATTGACGATTTGCTAAACACCATATTGGTAAATAATGCAATAGATAAATTGTCGTTTGAAGAAAAACAAATAATCTATTGGAGATATTGGGAAGGACTACGCTTTGCGGAAATAGCGGAAAGGCTACATAAATCAGTTTCTACAACGCACGACATAATAAAAAAGACGCTCAAAAAATTGCAACAGCTTATGAGTTTATGATAACGGAATATAGGATTTTAATAGAATAACGGAATTAGGATAATAAAATTATGAAGATAAAAAAGATAGACAAATCAGTAATGCAAAATGAAAATCTGGACTTGCCGCCAAAATCGGTTTTGGACAGCGCGGTATCCGATATGCAAGAGCGCAAGCAGAAGCGACTCCCCTTATCAAAAATATTTGCCATAGCCGTGCCGTCTTTAATGGTTATCATTGTGGTTTGCTGTATTCCGCTTATGCTTCCTGCCGCTAAATCCAATTCTGCGCCAAACTTGGGTTCTGATTGGTTCTGGGGTGAAGCGCCAAACGGAGTGCCAAGCTTGAATAGAGTTGAGATTGATTCCATAGAAGAATTTAACGCCGATAGCGACCGTAACGTCCTCACATTTGGCGAACCAATTCCGAACTCGTCATGGGCATATGCTTTGAACAATTTCTATGAGTACTTTCAGGAATCCTATCAGTATAATGACAACTTAATCATAAAATCATTAGTAGAGTCTAAGCCATCAGGTGGCTATCAATCTGCCTCATCAACAAACTATTATCCACAATTAGATAAGAACTTCCTAAGCAATATGACGGACAAACAAACCGTACAGTTGGATAAATGTAACGTAACGTACTCCATTGAATCAAACAACCATCTGTTTGTAACCTTCCACTATAAAGATTATTTTTACATGATAGAAATGCAAGGCGACATTTCGCTTTGGGAAAATATTTTGAACGATTTTATAAAATAGCCGAAAATTTGCCTCTCTTTTTCGTAGTAATTGTGTAACCTATTAAAAGGAGTTATACAATGGCAAATTCAAGAATGAGGCTTATAAGCAGAATACTGTGCTTGGGCTTTGTTTTAATAATGACACTCGGCATACTCTGCGCGTGTAATAAAGAAGATAATTTCCGCAATCCCCAAAACGGAGAACCTACCTTGGGCGAGTTTTATGACCTGCAAACCGCATATGACAACGGTTGGATTAGTAAAGACGATTTGAGAAATCTCGCCTACTATCTCACAGGCGACGCTCAAAAGGAAGGTTTTGAACCTGCACCCAGAATACCCGAAACTCTTAGCCCCGAAACGGAATTTGCCATAAAAGAAACACACGCAAAAAGTTTGCGTGACGGCTACCCCGAAGCTATCGCAAGCGATGTACGTATAGAGGCTTATTACGGTACATACAATGGGTTTGTTGCAGTGATTATTTCCGCTAAATATTATGCGTTTCCAGCTGTTATACACGATGAAACAATAGACGGAATTAAATTTAGGTATCCCTATCCAAACACTATAAGATTATGGAAACAAACAGCGTAATAATGTCAGCGAGGAGGTTGTTATGGCGAAATCAAAAATGAAGTTTATCAGCAAACTGCTCTGCTTGACACTTGTCTTAGTTTTCGGACTCGGCATACTCTGCGCGTGTAATAAAGACGATAATTACCACGCCGTTATTGATGATAATGTAACCGCAGAGATAAAGTGGCAATTTATGCAAGAAAATTTGTCATACAGCCCTGACGGAAAAACGGCGGAGGACAAATGCTTTATCATTCAAACGCAAGACGAGTTCGATGAAATTTTTTATAGCTATTATCAAGAATATAAAAACATCAATTTGAACAAGCAAACCGTCATATTGAAAGTGGTTGGCGCTTGCACATCATATCATAGATGCAAGCTGTCAAAAATAAGCAAGGAAAATTCAAGGCTTATAGTCAATTGTTATTACGACTGTCCCGTCAAAAATGAAGATTGTGAGGAGTCCCCATATATCAGATACGTAGCTTTGATAATGGATAAGACGTGCATATCGGAAGTCAATTTTTCCATCATCAGCAGACAATTATTATAGGAGATATAAGCGATATGAGAATGAACGCAAAAATGAAATTTTTAAGCAGAATACTCTGTTTGGGTTTAGTTGTGTCAATGGCACTCGGAATACTCTGCGCGTGCGATAAAGACGATGATTTCCGCAATCCTCAAAACGGTGAGCCTACTTTGGGCGAATTTTACGACCTACAAACAGCATATGACAATGGTTGGCTTAGTAAAGGCGATTTGAGAAATATTGCCTATCATTACGCAGATGACGCACAAAAGAAAGGCTTCAAGCCTACGCCTAAAAACCCTGATATGCTTAGCGAAGAAACAGCGCTCGCTATAAAAGAGTCTTATATAAAGCCATATCAAGAAAGTCGCCCAGATTCCAACGCAAACGATGTGCCAATAGACGGTTATTACGGCACGTATAATGGACTCGTTGCGGTATACATACGTTATGGCGGGGCTTACTGTGTGGTCACTGAGAAGAATATCGGCGGCATAGAATTCGTTTTCCCCGATTCTCACGAAATTCTTGTTTGGAAATCAAACGAGCAATAAATAGCAAGCGACACTTATACTCCTACACAATGCCATCTTTAAGGAGGTCAATATGGCAAAATCAAAAATGAAGTTTATCAGCAGACTTCTCTGTTTGGGATTCGTTTTGGTTTTGGGACTCTCAATATTTTGCGCGTGTAATAAAGATGACAATTTTTATAATGACGTTCACCGCCTTATGAAAGAGGACTTTCTTAAACAGAACAGAACTTATGGTGTTGCTTACGATGTTGACGCATATGATTCCGTGATAGATGAGTGGGTAAAGAAAACGCAATATGATAAAACTTCACCCAAAACGCGTGACATAATTGTGGATAGCGAGGATAAGTTTTCGGAAGTTTTCAACGAGTTCCCTGTCACAATAAATTTTGAGAAAGAAATGTTGGTGATACATATGTTCACCGTCATAAACGGCAGACCTGCCCTGTTGAATAAAACCGTATTGAAGAATGGTAATTTGAAAGTATACTTCAAGATTAAGCCTGCACGACCTGGCTATAATGACACAACTATGCCAGGACAAAAGGCTATTGCAGTAAAGATAAAGAAAACCGAACTTAATTCAATAGAATTTATCAAACAATAAACATATTAACGCTATTATAAATAAACGCTATTATAAAAGCCGACTTATCCGTCGGCTTTTTTATTTATGAATCTATACTAAAAATATCCAATTAAAAGTTCCAAACTCTTATTCGTTGATATAAGCGTCTGTAATCCGCATTACCAAACCATAACACTCCGCAATGCACTCCTCGCTCATATTGTCGTAGGAATCGTATCTCGTGTTGTAATAGTCGGGAAGTTTGCGGTTTATTGCGACTATGCCGACGCTCTTGAATCCGTTGGCAGAGAACACCGCGCTTTCCGTTGCGCCGAACGGAATGCGACCGCTTGCACATTTTACGCCTGCCGACTCCGCCGCTTTAAGCACGAGGTTTACCGCTTCGCCGTCGTTGCGCACGCTACCGCTAAGCTCGCTCGTATTGACGTTCAAACTTCCAAGCTCGCGCAATGTGCTGAGGCTTACGAACAAAGTGTTCTTCTTGTCTATCTTATCGCCGTTCGCTTCGCACCACGCCATTGCACCGCGCAAGCCAACTGCTCCGCTACCCGTCAGAATTACGCCGACCTCTGTGTTTTCAAGCTCAACGTCTTTGAGAGAATTAAGCACACTCTCGGCTACGAAACAACCACTAAGGTTTCCGTTTGCGCCGTCAATGACGGTCTTTGTACTCTTCATAAAGTAGCTTGCAAAAAGCGGAAGTGCGAACGCTAAGCCCGCAAGACCTGCGTACAGCGCCCAGCCCTCTGCTATGCTTGCGCCAACGCCGCCGACCGTCGCCCACCTTGCTATCGAAAGAACGATGAAGTATATCGTTCCCACAAAGTCCAATGTCAGTACGGCGACCTGCATAACTCCGCCAAGGCGGTACTTAATACTGCTTTCGAAGCTCGCGTCCAGATTCGCCACAAAGAATAGCCTGCGCTTGACCTCGCCACTGCACTTCTTGACAGCGGTCACGTTCTGAGAGGTCTGCGCCTTATACAGCGGGTCAAGCATACGCTTGTTGAGTACGTATTGAAAAACGACTGGTATAGCTCCCACTATAAACAACAAAAGCGCAACCATCGTAGAAAAGAAATACGCCGACAAGCCAAGGAGTATGCACGTCACGCTCACCGCTATCCAACCCGTGTAGGCGTTTGGATAAACCTTAAACGACTGCATATCCACGCTATCGGCGCAATTTGAAAGTCTATCGGCAAAAAACTCTGCCGTTTGTCTTTCTCCATCACTACCAGCATTGCGGCTACCGAACGTCTTGCATACGTGCTTTACGTCCGAGCAAATGCCGCTTGCAACTTCAATCTTATCCCTCGTCACCATTATTCTCATATCCCCCTTCGACGTTGAGATTTTTCATGATGAGTTTTAATATTAGTTGAGTAACCTCTATCGCCCCCGGTTGAGCGCCGCGCAACGCCTCGTCGCAAAAGCGAGTGTTTGCACGCTCTATAACCTTTGCAAGCGCGATTCCGCTATCCGTCAACCTGAGGTCCTGTTCGCGTTTATCCAACGCGGATATCGTAACGTCGATAAACTCCTTTTGCTTTAAGAGCTTGACGCTACGCGACACGAGCGCCTTGGATACGCCCGCCTCTTTTGCAATCTGGCTTGCACTTGACACGTTTTGTAGGCTTGACAATACCACTATCTCGTTTGGAGATAGGTCGTATTCGCTTACAGCGTCGGACAGATAATCGTTGTACGCACGCAACAGCGTCCTGAATGAAGCGAACATATTCGCACATTGATATTCCTTGTCAGTACATTCCATAATTGAATTCGTTTAATTATCTTTTAGATTATTTTTAATACGCAAATTTAATGCACAAAATATAGTTTTGCCCGACCGATTGAATTATATCAAACAGTCGGGCAAACTCATTTCAAATTATTCCTCGGTTTTATCCTCGGTGTCTTCAAGCTCGTGAGTCGGGACTGCCGCACTGCTCTCGTTGGGGAACAACTCCATCGGTGCAAAGCCCTCTTCCGCCGCCATCAGGCTATCTTA
>CAMWIB010000088.1 GCA_947174215.1 uncultured Clostridia bacterium | reverse complement strand
GTTGTTGTCGCCTTTGAGAATGCTCGCCGCCCCGTTCATATCTCCTTCTTTTATCTTTGCTATAAAATCGGGAATATGCACGCCGACGGGACACCCCTGCATACACGGCGCGTTTTTACAGCCAAGACACCTCTCCGCTTCTGCTTTTGCAAGCGCGGGAGTATATCCAAGCGCGACCTCGTTGAAATTTTTTATTCTCTCGTCTGCCGCCTGAGTTGGCATAGCGTTGCGTTCGCCTTTAACCATTTCAACCTCTCAAATTGCACAGGTGCGCCTGCTCATGCGTTCTGTATATGCGGCTACGCGCAATAGCCTCTTCAAAATCAACTTCGCGTCCGTCGAACTCGGGTCCGTCTATGCACGCGTATTTCGTCTTTCCGCCTACCGTAAGCCTACAACAACCGCACATACCTGTGCCGTCAACCATAAGCGAGTTCATACTGATAACCGTCTTGATTCCAAGCTCGCGCGTGAGTGCGCAAACCGCCCTCATCATAGGAAGCGGACCGACGGCAAATACGCAGTCGTACTGCTTTCCACCATCTACAAGCTCTTTAAGCATATCCGTGACGAAGCCCTTCTTTCCGTTTGAGCCGTCGTCGGTGATGAGATAGAGGTTATCGCTCGTAGCGCTCATCTCGTCCGTATACATCAAAAGCGATTTGTTCCTTGCGCCTATAATGACGTCTACGCTCTTGCCTTCCGCAAAAAGCTGTTTAGCCTGCGGATATATAACGGCAGTACCGATGCCGCCACCGACGAGGCATACCCTCTTATATTCCGACAAATCCGTTGCGTTTCCAAGAGGTCCAACGAAATCCGCAAGCGTTTCGCCGACCTGCATTTGAGAAAGTTTGAGCGTCGTATAACCAACCTCTTGAACGAGAATACAGACGGTGCCTTTCTCCCGCGAATAGTCGCATATCGTAAACGGAACGCGCTCGCCGTCCTCGTCCGTACGCAATATCACAAACTGCCCTGCAAGGCAGTGCTTTGTGACGTACGGCGCATATATTTCGTACTCGCAGACGTTATCTGCAAGCCGTCTTTTTGAAACTATCTCAAAATTTTTCATATCCACTTCGTTTATTGCATTGTCGCTTTGCTACACAATTCTATAACAAAACGGTGTTATTTCGCTACGGTTATAATTTGCTTCACGGTTATTTATTATCGCTCGCGGAGTTTTCCGCATAATACTTGCATTTGTCGCGCAATGCGCATACATCGCAATCGGGCTTACGCGAGTGACAAACGTATCTTCCGTGAAAGATAAGCAGGTGGTGAAGGTGTGACCACACGTTCTCGTCAAAGCCGCTCATAAGCTGTTGCTCGGTAGCCTCCGGCGTTTTGGCGTTTACAATGCCAATTCTGTTCGCCACTCTGAACACGTGAGTGTCAACGGCAATCGCGTTGCCGCCATATCCAACCGCGTATACGACGTTTGCAGTCTTTCTTCCAACGCCGCGTAGCTTCATAAGCTCGTCGCGCGTAGTCGGCATACCGCCTATCTCGATTATACTCTGACTTAATTCTTTTATTGCCAAAGCCTTGTTATGGTAAAAGCCGCAGGAGAATATTCGCCTTTCAAGCTCCTCGGTAGGCATAGCTACGAACTGCTCTGGGGTATTTGCGACCTTGAACAGCTCCTCCGTAACCTTATTCACTCGCTTGTCAGTACACTGCGCCGACAGCACTACTGCAATCAACAGCTCGAACGACGAGCGGAATTTCAACTCGCATTCGGCATTTTTGTGCATACCGTCAAGAAGTGCGTATATTTCTGCATTATCTTTTGTCATAGTTATATTATCGCACAAAGGCGCGACTTTGGCAAGAATTTTGAGCGTGTACTAAGCGCACGCATATGCGCATTGCTCAGTATACTTCACTCTCTCAAATTTCGTGCATAATCGCGCCCAAATACAGATTTATCACTCACACCCGTATCGCCGAGCCGTTCGTTGAGAAATAATAAAATCCGACCGCCGAGTTAAACTTCCCACGCTCCAACACCTTCTTCGCCTGAGGCATATCACGAGCGATCAGCTTAACCGACAAGCCGCACCCTATCCCTGCCGACGACGGTGTGTTGATAAGTCTGCACGCTATGCGATAGCTCAGAAGTGATTCATAAAAGGACATAGCTTCCGAGCGTGAGCGGAATGAAATAAAGAATTCTCTCATGGCTTCCTCCAATTATATGTATCCGCCCATAATTTAATATACTGTCCACACACATTTTTCGTGCTTTTTCGCATAAAGTAAGCTGAAAGCTATTCTGATTGTGAGGTATTATGCTATATCTTGACAACGCCGCCACCTCGCGTTACAAACCGCAGGCGGTTATCGACTGTATAAATTACGACCTACGCCACTCTGCAAACAGCGGCCGCGGAGCCTATCCCGACGCTATTGACGCGGGACTAAAAATCGAAGCCTGCCGCGAGTATCTGAAAAGCGTACTGCACGCAGATGACAGCTATAATGTTATCTTCACGAAAAACTGTACGGAGGCTCTCAATCTCGGGATATTCGGAATTATAAAAGGCGGCGAGCGCGTACTAACGTCTACGAACGAGCATAACTCCGTTCTCCGTCCGCTCTACGAGCTTGAACGGCGAGGTAGGATTTCATTGACTGTACTCGATACGCACGGCGGCAAAATAAATCTGTCCGAGCTTAAAGAGGCGGCAAGCAATAAGGATATTATCGTACTCGGAGGTGCGTGCAACGTGACTGGCGCAACTCTCGACTTGCAAGAGGTCGGCAAGATTTCAAAGGAAGTCGGAGCAACGTTGATTGTAGACGGAGCGCAAAGCGTTCCTATTCTCGACACGGATATGGAAGGCTTCGGGATAGACATGCTTGCGTGCGCAGGTCATAAGGGCTTGCACGGCGTACAAGGCACGGGATTCCTTATGACTCGCAAGCAGATTACTCCTCTACTTTACGGCGGCACAGGCTCGTATTCGTCAAGCGTGTATCAGCCTACTGAAAGCGTTGACGGCTTTGAGGCAGGCACTCTGTTTGCAGGCGGAATCGCCGCATTGCACCAAGGCGCGAAGTGGTCTTACGAGCATATCGACGTAACGCGCAAGCATCTCGCAAAGCTTACTAAAACCGCACTTTACAACTTGAAAATGATAGGAGCAACTATGTACACGGACGAAAGCGTAACCGGCGTTATCGCTTTTAATATCAGAGATATCGACAGCGCCTATATCTCCGAACTGCTCAGCGACAACGGCATAGCCGTCCGTAGCGGTCTGCACTGTGCGCCGCTCGTACACAAAGCGCTCGGCACGACAACGCAAGGCGCAGTCCGCATTAGCCTCGGCGTAGAAACGACCTCAAAGGATATACTCTATTTCTCAACCGTAATGGAAAATATAATACGTAAACTTTAATTCACCTCGCGTGACAAATTTTTATATATACAACTGTCAAAAACCTAAAATCGAGATATTTTGATGCAGAACGCGAAAACGCCCACTGACAACAAGCCTAACGTATATAAATACGTGACTTGGTGGCAATGGAGCGTTGACAATGTTATGCGCAAAATGGTGAGTTGAATAAGGGATTTTTTATATACAACCTACGCAGTTGTATATTATCTCTATTTTTTGTTGCTTCTTGCCGTCCACAACTTTACATTGATGAACTATTATCTTCTCAATAAATTCGTGTAGAATTTCTGAGGTGAGCTTAGTAATCTTTTTATACTTGCGTACGGTTTTCAGGAAAACAGCAACTTTCCCTTCTTGCTCTTTTACATTTTGCAGTTCGGTTTCTAGTTGTTGCTCACGAGCTTTCAAGGCTTTCTGCTCAGCTTCAAAGCTCTTGTATAGCGTTGAGAATCGTTCTTCGGTTATCAACCCTTTTACCATATCATCATAGAGTCTTTCAATGGTTTTGTCAAGTTGAGCAATGTGTTTATTTACTTCTACCAACTCACGTTCTTTCTTTGCCGTTTGGACTATGTTTTCCGTTTGTACCCTTCTTTGCAATGTTTCGGCGAACTCTTTCTCATTAGACAATGCCATTGAGAATACTCTTTGCAAATCTGCCAATACAGCTTCCTCTAATATGTTCACACCAATTTGATGAGATGTACACAACCCCTTCTTCTTTTTCCGATAAGTTGAACAGTTATAATAGCTATTACGATTATCTACGCTTCTTTTTGTGAAATACAATTTTCGTCCACAGTCAGCACAGAACAGTAATCCCGCAAAAATGTTTTCCTCTTCTCTCATATTTACCTTACGCCTTCTACCTTCGCGTATTCTCTGAACAGTATCGAATGTATCTTTATCAATAATTGCATCGTGAGTATTCTCGAATACCATCCATTTATCCTTTGGATTAATCTGTGCCTTTTTCGACTTATAAGACCGTCTATATGTTTTGAAGTTCACCGTATTGCCTATGTATTGTAGATTGTCTAACATATTGATGATAGTTTGACAAGACCATATTTCGGGGAACTCCATATTCCTTAATGTAGTAGGTATCCCCTTTCTCTTGAAATATAGAAACGGTGTTTCTATACCCTTTTCCGTTAGCATATCTGCAATCTGTTTAGGTCCTAGTCCTTTAACGCACAAGCTAAATATCTGCCTAACTATTTCTGCAGCTTCATCATCTATTATCCAATGATACTTGTCCGCAGGGTCTTTCACATATCCATATGGCGGTCTCGTGCAAAGTGGTTTGCCAGACATTCCTTTTGCTTTGAATACTGCTTTAATCTTTTTACTCGTGTCTTTTGCATACCACTCATTGATGATATTTCTGAAAGGCGTAAAGTCGTTGTCTACACTACTCTCGCTGTCTACTCCGTCATTTATGGCAATGAACCTTACGTTTGCTTCGGGGAATGTTATTTCTGTGAACATTCCTACTCGCAAATAATCTCTACCAAGCCTGGACATATCCTTTACGATTATAGTACCTATTATTCCAACATTTACATCTGCCAATAATCTTTGAAAATCAGGTCTATTAAAGTTTGTTCCGCTATAACCGTCGTCTACATAGAAACGTGTGTTAATCAATCCGTTTTCTTTGGCATATTTGCTCAATATTGACTTTTGATTGGTTATGCTGTTACTTTCACCTTCGAGTTCATCATCTCTTGATAAGCGACAGTACAAAGCCGTTATCCTACCACCTCCTTTTATAATTTCATCTTTATTAACTGAAAGCTGTCTGTTCATAAATCTTCTCCTTTGAAAAGGCAACCCTCATGTAAGTCATTTTGCATCTGTTTTAAGAGTTTATTTTTTACAGTCTCTTTCGCTGTCTCACTCTCTTTAACTGCAATTTCTATCTCTACTCCATCTATTATTTTTCTATATTTAATCTCCCTTTCTATTTTATTGCCTCGTTTGTGAAGGCCAGGCACCTTCCTGTATTTGTTCCCGCTACCCTAATCAATCTAATATTTATTGAT
>CAMWIB010000087.1 GCA_947174215.1 uncultured Clostridia bacterium | reverse complement strand
CGACTTGTCGAGCTTGTTCAACTTGTTCAGTTTGTCCGACTTGTTCGGCTTGTCCGACTTGTCCGACTTGTCCGACTTGTCCGACTTGTTCGGCTTGTCCGACTTGTTCGACTTGTTCATTTGATTTTTCTTTGTGTTCTCTTCTCTCGGTCTCGATGCGCAGTTTCTCGTATGCGCTTTGAAGTTCGGGAGTAATAACTATCTGTCCATCCTCAATCTTTCCGCCGTATTTGGTTACAAGCTGCGCCGTGTTAAAGGCATGATTAAATCCCTCAAACCTTATGTACTCTCCTACGGCACCATCATTTGAGTTAAGAATGATATTCAACGCCTTTAATTCATAATCGATAAGCAGCTCTTGCTCTGTAGCTTTTTCAACTTGTTCGACTTGTTTTGCTTGCTCGAGCTTACTCATCCAAAACTTATAAACGTCATCAGATTGGATTCCGTTTATTTCGGCAATATGGCTAAACAAGCGCTCTCTAACAACGGAATCATTAGCTCCAATCGTCTCGTAAATATCTGTACCGGCATCGATTGCATCTTGCAGATCCTTGAATGAAACGCTTTCGGCTATGAGTTCTGCAATATCATCTTCGGGATAATTCTTGCTGTACCATTCCTTGAGACTTTCATTGACGTCGCCCTTGGCAACCGTCGGTGCAGTATGCGCTTTCAAATTTTTGATATACTCTGCAAGCTCTGCACGTTCTGTCTCCGATACCCACGACGTGCTCTCAAAATCGCTTATATGCCTTATCAATCCGCCTTCAGCTTCACTGCCAATGTCAAAACGACAATCGTCATACCACTCAGCTTCGCCTTTATCGTTCGGACAGCAAATATGCAGCTTGGTTTTATAGTAGCCGTCCTTTTCTGCTTCTTGAGTATTTAGTGCACGCAATAGCTCATCAGCTTCGACAAACGTTAATACGGTATTATCTTTGAAATCGTTATGCTCAGACCATTCGATAACGACATGCGCTCTGCCTTCTTCAATCGATTTAGCTTCGGCAATCTCTTTTGCCTTTTGGGTGTCGTTGACCTTAACTTCGGTCTCTTGAGATTGATTTTCTTCTTGTGTTCTCTCTTTGGATGCTTTAAGAAAGTTGTCTTTGATATAGTCGGAGATCTTCCCGGCATCAGCGGCAGCACGATAAAATACGTTGACGTCTTTCTTTACTGCAACAAGCCATGACTTAAGATATGCACCGTGATTTGCAATTTCGGCGCCGCCAAGGTTGATGCCCAATTCAGTCTGAAGAAAGACGCTTGCGAGCTCGGCTCTAAGCTCTTCGATAGCGTAGCTCTCAGAACCGAATATGCCTTGCAAATTACGATTAAGACGGCTCTGATGCCCGGTAGAGTGCCCTATCTCGTGCAATGCAGTCGCATAATAGTCTTGCATCGATTTGAAAGACTGCACTAATGGCAAATGTATATTGTCTTTGTGCGGACTGTAATAAGCCTTACCATCGTAAACAATCGGCGCCGCACTGTTCTTGATGATATTCTCAATCTGCTCGTTCTGATGCGCACGTTCCTCATCAGACATGGTGATACTTCTTTTTGTGTTCTCCGGGAAGTGAATGCACTGTTCGGCATTAAAAACTTGATAGAATTTAAGAACGGCGCGTACGTTATCTTTCATGTACTGCACACGTTCTTCATCTGTCATACCTTTGACCGTTTCTTCCTCGAACGGCTTCTTCGTTGCTTTATCGTATCGAGACCAATAGAAAACATCGCTCGCCTTCTCGCCGGTTTTAACGCTTGCACCAAGCTCTTTGGCTTGGTTGAACGTTACCCACCGTGCGTCTTTGTAACCCTTAAGCTGCGCCTTAGCATCAAGGAATATGGCATTAAGACCATTGTAGTTCTTTTGAGTGGATGCATTATAGGGCGTGTCAATAGAGATCCAACCTTTTTCCCATCGTGTCGGATCCTTCTCAATGCTCAAAAGCAATGCATCAAGCATTGCCTTACGTTTACTTTCTACGACTTCTTTGTAATCTTGCGCCATATCAATGCACCTCGTTTACGTCATAATCAAAAATTACTGACAAGCTCGCCTTATCCGTTGGCAGCTCACTCGAAGGAACAGCCTCAGAACCGAACGTCTGTCGCATATAGTCATCAACCGAAATTTGCCCAGGAAGAACGACCGTTTCTACCGTCTCATGTTGTTTAGTATCACTAAACTTTTTCAGCCCCTTAAAAGCCATAATCACTACTCCTTTTTGAAAACACAAGAGAGACTGCCACCTCGTCTAAAACACTCTGTAACGCTCTACAATCGCTCTAAACGTCTTATAAGCACTCAAATCAAGTTTTTCTATATATCTTTACAAGTGCTTAGAGTTTTCTTTTGTGTTCTCTCACGTCAATATCATTTAATTATTACTTTATATATCCCCTGCAATTTTTGAGGTACCCCACCTCAATTTTTGCAGTACCCCACCTCATTTTTTGAGGCACCTCAATTTTTGAGGTGGTTATTTGGAGTAATACGATCCGCCCTCTCCCTAAGCAGCTTGTCTATGTACTCAAGGTTTGCTCTATAAGCTACACGTCGAACGTTGTTCTTAACATATTCACGCTTAAGAACGTAATTCTTCTCTTGCAACGTCCTAAGATACGTCATAACGGTATTTTGAGATGTATTGGCAAATGTCTGCAGGAATGTTAATGAACCTGTAAATTCACTCTCTCCATCCTGTGAGAAGCTATAAATAATGGCAAAGACAATAAGTTCATTGCCCTTCAGCTCTAACACATTTAACATCCATCCGATAACGGTATAGAAGTTGTCATCCCTTATCCCATAACTCATAAGCAGCTCCTTCCTTCTGCACATTTACCATCGGTATCGGCTCCACGATAGAAAACCGGCACACACGGCTTAGTTCCACCCAAATAGAATCTGCGCTTGCACTTTCTAAGCTGCGCAAAGTTTTGTGCGTTGTTTAATTCCTCATCTGTAACTGGTTGCCCTCGCGTCTCACACGTCGGCACCGTATAATATCCAAGAGTGGCAGCATCTCTAATCGAACCTAAAAACTTACCGCCCTTCTCTCGAACCTCAACAGTCGTCAGAACATTCTCAAAGCGCGATACGTTCAATAAATACAGCTGCATGCACTCCTCTAATTTAGAGTTAGAAATCCTTTTGTGCTTTTTCATCTACAATCCTCTACGCTTTGGGGGAATCCTTCCCCCTCGCCAATCCCCCTTGTTTCGGATAAAACAAAAAGTTCTATGCATATCAATTTGCATAGAACTATGGTCTTTGACTATATACAGGAACTTTACAAATTGACATACTCTCTCTCATAAATCTCTCATACGAGATGAGAGAGTATGTCGGGTTTACATTTAATACAGGTTTACGTTCCTTATAAGATACACTACTCTCAAGTTTTGTACCGGTGTATGAAACATAAACCCTTCATACACCAAAACTTTACACTAACCTTGAACCGCCTGAATAAAAAAATCGACACCGTTTGGGTGTCGAGTCCTAATTCGCACACCTAAACGCAACTACGCTTTGTAGCCGTAATAGAAGTAATAGTATGCGAAACCGTATATTCCTTGCATATTCATACAATAAGTGTATAATCACCTGCGGTTTTTGTCAAGACAAAATTTCAAGCGGATTACAGTGTAATTATCGTGCGGATTATTGCCAAGCGTTTGGTTTGCTGAATTAGCGGAAATTCCAATACGCGCGAACTGCATTTCTGCGAGTCGTATTTGCACGCAATTCGTTATTACGCATAACGTATTGCATTTAACGACCGTACACGTTGCCGCCCTTAGAGTCTATTGCCACTATCAGCGGAAAGTCCTTTACCTCAAATCTGTATATCGCTTCCGTGCCAAGCTCGGGATACGCAATCAAGGTTGAATCCTTTATACTGTGCGCATACGTCGCGCCCGCCCCGCCTATCGCCGCAAGATAAACGCCGCCGTTTCTCACGATAGCGTCGTACACCGCCTGACCTCTGTCGCCCTTGCCTATGCTTGCCGCAAGCCCGTTATCGTACAACGTGGGGGCATACTTATCCATTCTCATCGCCGTGGTAGGACCTGCCGATATGGGCTTGCCGTCCTTGAAGCATGCGCCTACGTAATATATACCCTGTCCTTTAAGCTCGATTGGCAACTGCGTGCCGTTTTGTATGCCCTCAAACAAGCGCTTATGCGCCGCGTCGCGTGCGGTGTAAATCACTCCGTCAAGAAAAACTCTATCTCCCGCCCTAAGCTCCGAAAGCGCGGCTTTATCGAATGGGGCGGATAATCTTTTATACTCGCTCATATTTACCTCTAATTCAAACTTGAAAGTCACAGCGTAACACTTGATACTCTGACAGCATTACACTGTATATTCACCGCAACGGGCAAAGCGGATATGTGCGTCGGATATTTGCCGATATGCACCGCAAACGCCGTCGTATCGCCTGAGAAGCCCTGCGCGCCAATACCAAGTTCGTTTATGCTGCTAAGCAACTCTTTTTCAAGCGCGGCAAGCGTTTCATCCTCACTGGGTGCGCCCACCTCTCGCAGTAGCTGTTCCTTTGCAGTGAGCATCGCCTTTTCCGCAGTGCCACCTATGCCTACGCCGACGACAATCGGCGGACACGGATTTGAACCCGCAAGCTTTACCGCCTCAATTACGCAACGCTTTACGCCCTCCATTCCCTCGGACGGGGTTAGCATATAGAGGCGCGACATATTCTCACTGCCAAAGCCCTTTGGCATAAACGTGATTTCAAGTCCGTCACCTGCGACAAGCGATATATGCACGACGGCGGGAGTGTTATCCCTTGTGTTCACACGGGTGATAGGGTCAAGCACGCTTGCACGATAGCCGTTCTCCTGATAGCCCCTACGCACGCCCGCGTTTATTGCGTCAACGAGCAAGCCGCCCTCAATATGCACTTCCTGCCCGAGCTTTACAAAGACGACCGCCATACCCGTATCCTGACATACTGGAAGATGAGCCTCACTTGCGACCTCCGCATTTTTGATGAGCATTTCAAGGGCAAAGCGCGCATTACCGTTACGCTCCTTAGTACACGCCTCCATCATAGCGGCAGTACACGACGGAGTAAGCCTCGAACACGCGAGCGTCAATCCCGCAACTTCATTTACAATATCCTGATAAGCAATATTTTTCATAAGCAAATTATACCTTAGTTTCCGCTCTTTTTCAACACATTTTGCATATTGAGTTGTCTATCGCTCCCATTTGTAGTAAACTTAAAGTCGAAAACATTTCAGCAATTTATGTCGTCGCCAAACCTACGCGGAAGATGACGTAATTTGCACGGATAATTTGGAGAAATTATGGACTATCAGAAAGTATCTCTTGAAAAACACTTTGAATGGAAAGGCAAGCTGGAAATGACGTCGCGCGTCAAGGTTGACGGCAAGGAAGCGTTATCGCTCGCTTACACACCGGGCG
>CAMWIB010000086.1 GCA_947174215.1 uncultured Clostridia bacterium | reverse complement strand
ATATATAACTTACATATTTTACTATGTAATAATAGTGAATCGGACAATAATTTAGTTGAATTTTTATACATTCTAATATATAATGACTATATATAAAATCTAAAATTGCACCCTTATATACTTTCTCAAAATGGCATATTTTGGGGCGAGAGTATGGAAATATATAGTTCGGAGTTGAAGATGGAATTGAAAGGCAGTATGAAAATATGGTATATAGTTGCCGCCGCGCTGATGGTAGCCGTGTGCATAGTGTGCATGGTGCTTGGGCTTACGATGACGGGCGACAAATATTACAAGCTGACATACGAGGAGCTTGACGGCGTGACGTACACCAGTGAGATTTTGTCCGGTGCGGACGTCAAGGACGGCACGGAGGTGCGTTTTTCCATTGAGCTTGACGAGGTCAAGGTCACGGGTGAGCCTATCGTCAAGACGAACGACAAATTCGTGCTTGAAGCGGACGACAACGGCGAATACAGCTTTATTATGAAGGGTGACACGACAGTCAAGGTTGACAACGTATTTGCGGTTGACAGCTATAAGGTTACTTTCGACGAGGGCGAGTTCCGCACGAAGTATAAGAGCGAGCAGGGCGACACTACGCAGGGCATAACCGTACGCGCGGGCGACGAGATAAGCTTTGAGGTTATCAAGAGCGTGTACTACGTAGGCAATTATACAGTTTTGGCAAACACCACCGTACTCGAACCTAAGAACGGCGTGTATACCGTTGCGGTTACGGAGAATCTGAATATAACCGTTACGGGACTTGAAACTGATAAGCCTTTCTATCAGAGAGAAAATTGCGGTAGCGGCACGCCGACGAATCCATACAAGCTGTCAAGACCTATTGACCTATATTCGCTTGCGGATTTGATTGCGGACGGCTTCTATACAAACGTTATGTATGCGTACTATGAGCTTACGGCAGACATAGATATGAATGGCGAACAGCTCTATATCATCGGTGACGCTACCACGGAGAACTCGTTCTTTGCGGGGCATTTCAACGGAAACAATCATAAGATATCCAATTTCTTTATTGAAGATTATATTATAGACCAGTCCACGTTCACGGCGGTTAAGCTTCCGTATGTAGGTCTGTTCGGCTTGGTTTCATCATCCGTCGAGGTGGATGACGTTGCCGAGATAAGCAATCTCCACATTGAGAATTTCAAGATAAATTCCGACCGCACCGACATAGTGGATAGCGGTTGCAGTATCGGCGGAATTGCGGGCTACGTTGCGGGTGCGAGTATAATCGGTTGTTCGGCGAAGGGCGTTATTGACGTCAAGGGTAGCGAGAAGATAATCGAGGAGAAGGTCAAGGACGAGCAAACGGGAGAGGAAACCGTAGTAAGGGCAATACCTTTCACGTACGTCGGCGGCTTGGTTGGAATTATGGAATCCGCATCTCCTGTCGGCGCAAACGACTTTTATGCGTCCATTCGTTCCTGTGCGTCAGAGATTGACGTAACTGGCTTGGGCGGCTACGTTGCGTGCGCGGGCGGTATCGTGGGTAGACTCGTTTCATCATCGGAGAAGAACGGCGCAGCGATACTCAACAGCTACTCGATTGGTGACATCTACGGCGCTATATTTGCGGGCGGCATAGTCGGAAATATGTCGCAGTATTGCTCGGTGCTGAACTGCTATTCAATCGGTGACGTGTACGCAAACAGTATGGTTGATATTGCGTATAGCGAACTTGCAAGCTTCGGTACGGCGTGCGCGGGCGGTATAGTCGGATATATGGGTAGCGGCGGTATCGTTGCAAACAGCTTCACTAAGGGTAGTGCAAGCGCATCGTCAATCAACCCCGATTCGTCAACTACGAAATATGCTATGAGCGGTGATATCATTGGATTTGCTGTCAAACAGAATATGGCGAATTTGTACGACTATGACTCGGACGAATATAACTGCTATGCAAATCCCACTTCTGTGAACAAGGCGTTTTACAAAAACGACCTTAAATGGGAGGACACCGACTGGGTGTTTGACGGAAGCACGTATCCGACGATAAACTATGCGGCTTCGAGCATTACGTACACGATTACGGTGAACTACGTTGAAGTCGGTGAGGAAGGTCGCACGAAGGATAAAGCACATTCTCTCACTGTAACGGATACCTATCTCTCTATGGGATATTGGGGCTATATTACGGAAGAAAACGGAAGCTTCCTCTTGCCAGAGTTCCACGTATGGAACGGCTTGCGCTCGTTTGGCTATTTCTTTGATAAGGAATTGAAAAAGAAGGTTCCGTACTCGTTCGTGCCAACCGGCGATATAACGCTTTACGCAGGCTTTGCAGACTACTCGCAGGTCGCGGGAGCGTATTACGTTTACGGTTTTGCGTTCGGCGACGAGTTTTCTATCGAGCTTGGGCTTGACGGTAGCTTGCTTTTGAGAGGCGGAGCGCAGAGCTACGAGTCCTACTACACGTTTGACGGTGAACTTGTACGCCTTTATGACAACGCATTGTTAAGCACAATTATGGCTGCATTGTATAACAACGAATTTTTAGTCGCAACTATGGTCGCTGTGAAAGTTGCAACGTTTGGTTCATATGCGCTTCAAATACATTTTGCGAACTTCAATGAGGTAGCTATACTTGCTGTCGAAGAAGTAGACGACTTCGCATATGGCGAGTACTACGACGGTGAAGCGCGTGCAGTATTCGGCAAAAACGGCATCGTTAAGTTGGTCGGCGGAGAGTATGACGGCAAAACACTGTATCCGTACTATTTCAGTGAGGATATGGACAGTATCATCATCGGCGTAAGCGAAGATATTGACAAATGCCCGACTGTGACTATCGTTGACGGCGTAGTGACGGGTATTTCGGGTTTGGCTTCAAATTTCCATATAATTGATGAGTTTGTTGGTGAGTGGGAACTCACCGCACCCGCGCAGTTACAGTACGTGTTTGACGGAATCGGAGCGTGGAAGCTTGAACTTTTCGATTATAATAACGGCGAGAAGGTTGGCGTGCAGACAATTGCAAGCGGTGCATATGCGGTTGAAAACGGAATTGCGACACTCAAAGATTTGAACGGTGCTACGTATGCGACGGCAGAGATAAGGGACGGCTTCATTACGGTGGACGGCAAGTCCTACGCCGCAACCGATAGCTTTGCGGGCGTTTGGATATTCAACAGTAAGGAGCCTGTCGAGATAAACTTCGAAGGTATTAGTACGATGGGCTACGGCTTTGCAACCGTAGATTACGGCAATTCAGTTGGCACTCTTGACGCCACGTATCACGTAAAGGGCTGCAAGGTTCAGATATTTGTTGAGAACCTTATGATTGGCGAGCTTGAATATTCCGCTAAGGATAAAACGCTTGTCGGCAAGCTTATCGTGTTCGGTGAAGAGGTCGAGAACGTGACGGCTACGTTCTGCCGCTACGACAGCTTTAAGGGCGCGTGGGTGAGTAACGACAGTACGCTTTCACTCGTCGAGTTCAACGGACTTGGTTCATACGACCTTAACGGTACGGAAGACTATCTCTCCGTCAAGGGTAACATTAAGATAAACGGCGTAAGCGTCGGCACGTATACTTTGAAGAATGGATTGCTCAAAGGTGAATTTAGCTATAACGATGAAAAGTATACGCTTTCATATGATTATATATACGGCAACGTCGTTATAAACGAGGTCACGCTGACTGAAAGAGATAGCTTGTACGGTACGACGCTTATTGACGAGAACGGCAATACGTACGAGTTTGACGGAAGAGGACTTCTTGAAGTCGGCGGTACGCTTACGGTAGGCGGTACTGATAAGTACACGTATAAGATTGGCGACGGTGTAGTTGAGATATCGGGTGCGCAGAGCGGAAGTCTTTCGCTTGACACCTATATGCTTATGCTTGGCAGTGCGCATGGCGTACAGCTCTTTGTAAACGGCGACTTCGAGGGCAGTTGGATAATAGGCGGAACACCTCAGTACGCTATGACGGTTGGGAAGGTCGGCGCAAACAATATCGCGGTAGGCAAGTTTAGTGACGGCGAGAGTAGTATCGACGTGCAGTATACTTACGACCCGATAAGAAAGACTCTCTCATTTGCGCTTGGCAATATATTGATAACCGTTACCGCGAACAAGGTGGTTGAGAACGGCGTTACCATAACCGAGCTTAGCCTTGCATTCGGCGAGGAAACGCACGTATGTATGCGCAGCGACAACACGTATTTCGACGAGTACAAGGGCGTTTATGAAGCGGAAGATTCTAAGATAGTGCTTGACGGATTTATGAACAGCCGTTTCGGCGGCGGTACTGCGCTTATCTTCGAGGGCGAAGAGTACGCTTCCATTTCATATCAGATTGACGACTACGGCCATATCGTCTTTGTAAACGACGGTGTGACGTACTACATCTTCCTTGAAAGCGAGAACGGCAAATACGTTTGCGGCGACAAGGCGTATAACCTCGTTGAACCGGGCAAGCTGTACAGAAGAACAATCTACGGACTCGATTCTCAAAACGAGATTGACGAAAACGTCACGTACACCTTCGACGGCGTAAACGGCGTATACGATAAGAACGGCAAGCTTGTGTACACTTACGTGTTTAAGGAAGAAACCGAGGACGATAAGCTCAAATTGGTGTACCGCCTCGTGCTTACCGACGAGAAGAGCGGCAAGCAGTACGAAGCGGTGATAGATTACGGCAGTACTGATTACACGCTGTCTATGACAGAAATTCCCACAAAGGAGAACTGATATGCCCGTGAATGAAAAAACGTCAAAAATAGTACGTCTGGCTTACGGCTGTACGTTTGGCGTTTACACCGTCCTCATCGGTGCGCTTATACTGTGGCAGGTGCTCAGTATCTACCATTCAGGCGCAGGCGAGGTTGGCGGTGTGATTTATTCGCGCGAAATCGTGGGAGAGAGCATAGCTCGTTTATCTCCCGCGCTGTGGCTATGGTTCGCACTTATGGTGATAGGCTTCGTGCTTTGGGAGATATTCCTCGTAAACGAAAAGCTCCCGAAGCTCGACGTACGCTATACGTTGCATATACTCAAAAACCGCGTTCCAAACTCGCTTCACGTAACTAATGACGGCGAGCTTAAAAAGTCATATAAGGCTATCAGAGCTGAGGAGCAACTCATTGAAGCAATGCGGATATGCTGTGTGTGCATAGGCGTTGCGGGCTTCATATATTCGGTTGCGTACCTTGCAAATCCTTCAAACTTCCCGAAGGCGGACGTAACGCACGAAATGCTGAATATGGTGAAAAACGTCATGCCTTGGGTGCTTGTGACGATTGCGTTCGCCATTGGAATTTGCGTATATGAGGGAATATCTGCAAAGAAGCAGATTGCACACGTGAAGGCGCTTATCACCGCTTCCAAAAAACAGAATTTGAGCGTAAGCGAGAACGGTGCAAAGAAATTTCTCACGCCTACTGACGGCTTTAAGGAAAAAGCTTCTGCGCTGTATAAGAAATTGCAGAGCAAGGCGAAGGAAAACAAATTCTATGCGTTTTCCTTCGCCTTGCTC
>CAMWIB010000085.1 GCA_947174215.1 uncultured Clostridia bacterium | reverse complement strand
GTGTTACCGCCGGTAACCAAGTTAAAATTAGGAATTCCCGCGACAGCATTGAAGCTATAATCGAACACCTTACCGTTTTTATTCACTACAATAGCGCGCACTTTACAGCTATACCAAGGTCCATTATTCAAATAGTGAGCCTTGCCATCATCTTCCCATTCTGAAACGCAACTGAAAATTACCGATTCAAAGCCCAACTCCGTAGCCTTATATCTTTTTGCCATAGCATCTGCAATTCCGGCGTTGTTTTCAGACGTATAGGTGTCGTTATAATTCTTGATAAGCGTAAGCTTGCTGTTCGGAATTTTTGCAATAAGCGCGGCGTTGCCTGCAACCTTGTCAAAGTCGCTCAGGTCGGTTGCATACGAGAATACTCCCGTCTTATCCTTTTCCACAAAGCAAAGCTTGCCGCCCTGTACGAATACAAGCAGAATTTCAACCTGCAAGCTGTTATCATTACGCTCGGCTTTCACCTTATCTTCAAGCGCGTCGATAACTGACTGATAAGGGTTGAGATACGTCCAACCCGCATACAGCGTAATATCGTCATTCACTTCGTCCTCGTCAATATCCCAAGGTCTTGTGCAATACTCATCTCTGAACCAGCCCTTGAAAACGTAATTGCCCTCTCTCGTAACGGTTACGGTCGGAAGCTTTGAAAACTCATCAACCTTTATGAGAAGCTTTTTATTACCGTTTTCAAACTCTCCGCCTCTTGCTCTAAGAGTAACATCATACTGCCTAGGAGGCTCTTCCTCCTCCGGCAAAACGGTAACGGTACACGACGCCTCAAAGCCGTTGTAGGTCGTCACGGTTATCGTTGCCGTACCTTCCGCTACCGCAACAACGCTTCCGCTGTCAACTGTCGCTACGCTCGTATTTGACGACCACCAATCCATTGCATAATTCGTTGCGTTGCTTGGCGTAACCGTAACTACAAGCGTTATATCCTCGCCGACTGCAAGCGTGACGTCATCCCTGTCAAGCGTAATACCAGTTATGTCTACGTCACCATTATCGTTTTTGTCGCACGCGGCAAACCCAATCGCACAGCATATAATCAATAGAAGAGTCACCACTGCGATAATTTGCTTTTTCATAAACTCACGTTCTCCATTAAGAAATATTATGCGGTTATTATAACACAACTACTCTAAAATTCGCAATAACAGATATTATAACTACTCTAAAATTCACAATTCTTTATGTTTAACTATTCTCAAATTTACGATTATTCATATTGGACTGTTCTCATATTCACGACCGTTCATATTAGAACTCAAAAAATGCGGATAATTCGTGATTTATACTCTGATATGCGGGTACTCCATAAAATATAATCTAAAATGTGGAAATTTGTAAATTATCCGCTAAAAAGCCCTTTTTGAAATAAATCGCGCCTATAAGGTTGCGATACGCGATTTTTATGTTATAATATCTATATTATGAAAAAGATTATATTATCTATACTTGTAATATCGATGGTTCTCGTGCTTGTACTCGGGCTTACGGCGTGTAACAACAACGCGACTCCGCAAGGTCAGCTTGCAAGCATTATCGGCGGATTGCAGTACCCGCAAAACCACGAAGTGTTTGAGTATGACGTACTCGACACCCGCGACAACTCAACGGGTACTTACGTCGTTAAGCTTGACGCCTACACGCAAGGCAGCAACGTGCCGTTTGGCAGTAGCCAGATTACAAATGCGGACGAAGGTATTCTGATTCGCGGCTTCCTCAAATTTGGCAATACCGAATACGAAACGGGTTGCTACTATAAGATAAAGAGCGGCACGAGCTTTATGGTGCCGGCGTACTCGTTCAGGACTCAGACGGTTGACGGCAAATTGCAGTTCGACTTGCAGGCAAGCTACGAAGGTAGCAACTTCTCGTTTGACAGAACTATCGGCGAGGTTAAGGACAGCGGCAAGGTGAAAGTCAGCGGCTCGGTCGTGTTTGACAACAATCAGATGCAACAAGTGCTTCGCTCGCTCACGACCTTCTCAAACAACGTAAACCTCAGCTTCAATATGCCTCTCGTTTCCGCAAAAGAAACGACAAGCACCTCGCTCACGGCAAGCGGCGGCTCCGTTGAAAACGTAAAGGTTGCGTATTCGGATAACAACGAAGCGTATAAGGAAAACGGAATTCCTTGTTACAGAATCTCAATTTCCCGCTCCACAGTTGTAAAAGGCACGTCACAGACTCTTTTCTATTCAACAAACGACATCGTGTGCAACGGTTGGAAGGTAAAGAATCCTCTTGTAAAAATCATTGAGCCTTATAAGGACGAGGCTGACGGGAACCAATACAGCAAAGAATATACGCTTAAAACAATCACGATTTCGTAATCAGAAATGTGATGAATTTTCAATCAACTCGATATACTTTTAAGCGAACGATTGAAATAAACTTAATATGAAGCTAAAAAATGGGCATTGCTAATTGCAATGCCCATTTTTACACAGTCATTGCGAGGAGCATAGCGACGAAGCAATCCAGAACAAAAGCCGTGATTATCTGGATTGCTTCACTACGTTCGCAATGACGGTTTAATATATCAGTTTGATAGAAACGAACACAAGAGCAAACCTGCTAAGTGTGCCAAAGCGTTTTATGTCAATCGGACATATTATATTATCACTTGAAAGCGCGACTTAGTAAACAGTAAACACACGAAGTGTGTGACGGCTATTCAGGTCTAAAACTTGTACCCCCCCATTATCGATTGAAAGTGGCACTCAGTAAACAACAAGCACACGAAGTGTGTGTCAGAGTGATTTCAAACCAAGTGATTTACATATTTCTTCAAGACTCTCCGTCGGGTTGAGCGCTTCCTCTAAGGAAAACGCCGCCGAGCCTTGAAGCTTACTCTTCTTGCTCTCCGCTTCCTTTATCTTTTCTTTAAGCTCATTGACGGATGACTTCGGCGCTTTTGCACCGTACTCAACCGAGGACTTCTGCGAAGCAAGCTGTTGAGCGGTGAGCCTATCCACCTCGCTTCTGAAATACTCCTCCATTTCGTCGTTTTCACTGCCCTTATTCAAGGAAAAATCCTGCATCAAAAACTTTTGAAGTTCAAGCTGTGTGGATACCGCAACGCTCTCCATATTGAGCGCGTCCTTGTCAAAATGATACCTTTCTTTGAGTTGCTCGTACGCGCCAACCCATTTGGCACGGAATAGGCGCAGGCGTTCAAGCTCCGCGGCATATTTCGCCTTTATATCGGCAGTCAGCTTATCCGCATTGCGCGTGGCGACTATGTACGCCGCCTTTATCTGCTCCTCTCTTCCACGCAACTCCTCCACCTCTGCCGCAAGCCTGTCGCACTCGTCCGTAAGCGACTTTATGCGCTCGCGCTGGCTAAGTTGAACCTCGTCCGTCCTCGCCTGTTCGGATGCAATAAAGCTCTCCACCGCTTCGATATCGTAACCCTTGCGTTTAAGTGCAAATCTTGCTGTCTTTTTCTTCTTTTCTTTCATAGCGTAACCTCTGATTGTTATTGTGAAAATTATGACACCTATAAGGTGTCGAATCTCTACAACAAAAGTCGAAACGGGGAAAGTTTTGTATTAAAAAAATCCCCCACAAACAGAGATATTTGTGGGGAAAAGCATAGGCATAACGTCTGGCGCAAAGACTACTTGTTCAAAAGTTCCTGTTTCAAATTCCAAAGCTTTTGCGAAAGGTCAACCTTGTAGGTCTGCGTATTGACGACACGGCGATACTCGGGGAAGAACTCCGCTATGGACTTATCCTCAGCTTCGCCGATTTCCTTCAAGGTCGGCATATCGTACACGAGCTTTCCGTCCTTGAAAATCTGCACCATAAGCTCGCGCACCTCGTAGTCCGTGTACGTCGTTTTCTTATACGTAAGCTCGGGGTGGAAGATTGTAAGCGGCTTCGTCGTATCGATAATCTCGTCTTCAAGACAAAGCAGGTCTGCCTGCGCCATTCCGTTTTTGTAAATACGCACAATCTTCTTTACGCCGGGGTTCGTGGTCTTCTCGTGGCTGTTTGAAATCTTAATCTTTGGAATGAGCTTGCCGTTCTCTTCGAGCGCGCACAGCTTGTACACACCGCCAAGCGACGCATTCGTGTAGCTCGTGATAAGCTTCGTGCCAATGCCGTACACGTCTATCTTCGCGTCCTGATTGTTGAGCGCGAGCAAAACGTCCTCGTCTATATCGTTGGTGGCGAATATAAGGCAATCCTGATGCCCTGCCGCGTCGAGCATAGCGCGAGCCTTACGGCTGAGATACGCGAGGTCGCCGCTGTCAAGACGAATGCCGATTGGCTGATGACCGCTTGCTTTGAGCTTGTCAAACACCTTTATCGCATTCGGCACGCCGCTTTTGAGCGTATCGTAAGTATCGACGAGGAGTAAGCACTTATCGGGATAAATCTCCGCATATTTTTCAAACGCCTCTATCTCGCTGTCAAAGGACATAACCCAGCTATGCGAGTGCGTACCCGTGACGGGAATATCGAACAGCTTTCCCGCGACTACGTTTGACGTAGTGCGGCAACCGCCGATATATGCGGCTCTTGCGCCGTAAATACCTGCGTCGGGACCCTGCGCTCTACGCAAGCCGAATTCGCTTATCTTATTTGTCGTACACTCGTTGAGCCTTGCCGCCTTCGTCGCTATAAGCGTCTGATGATTGATGAAGGTGAGCAATGCGGTTTCTATAAGCTGTGCTTCCCAAAGCGGAGCGGAAACCGTTGCGATAGGCTCGTATGGGAACACGAGCGTGCCTTCGGGTACAGCCTTTATATCACCTGTAAATTTGAAATTTTTAAGCGCCTCAAAGAAGTCTTCCTTGAAAATGCCGAGGGAGCGAAGATACGCGATATCCTCGTCGTCAAAATGCAAATTCTGTATATAGTCTATCGCCTGTTCGAGTCCCGAGACGACCGCATACGAATAACCGCCGCCTCCGCGATAGAATATGTCAAACACGGCGTGACGGCTGTCCATATCGCAAATACGATAGCCGTTCATCATCGTAAGCTGATACAAGTCCGTAAGCAACGTGAGATTGTTCGTTTTTGTGCGCGCAGTGACGTATTGATTATTTTGCATAATATTTCCCTACTTTCACCTTTGACTTTATCTTGAAAACGCTTCCGTCTTCTTAAACTGTCTGAATCTGTTTTTGTAGTGCTTCGGCACGTGGTAGAACTCCGCACTGTCGAAGTCCACCGTCAAATACTCTTCCTTGCCGTAGAGATATTTAAGCGGATTTTTCTTACTTGCGTAGAGTTTGCCAACGAACTTATAGTTTTTAATATCGAACTCCGTAAGCGCCATATCCTTGTTTATTCCAACGAGTGCGATAGCACGCACGCGCTTGTACGCTTCTCTGCTGTTGCAGTACAAAATGTACACTGCTCCGAATATAGCCGCAATAGGCGCAACCACTCCGCAAAGCACCTTCGTGACGGGAACGGCGTCCATACGCAAAAATTCAAGCCAGAATCTGCCGAGCATATACCAGAAGAAATAGAATA
>CAMWIB010000084.1 GCA_947174215.1 uncultured Clostridia bacterium | reverse complement strand
CTACGGCCCCGTCTATTCCTCCGCACTGTCGTTTACGAGCAGAGAAAGAGCGTATTTGCAACAAGTAATCAATGGAGAAAAGACCATCGCTGTGACGGCGTTTGGAAGCAGAGCGCCTTACTCCTTCGTTGAAAACGGAGAGCTGAAAGGTATCTTGCCCGACTACTTTACGGAGATAATGAAGCTTGCCGCGACTGCAATGAAGGTTGATAGCGTGCCTTATACATTCGTCGCTCCTCAGAATGAGGCTGATTACCACTACCTTGCGGAAAACGTAGTAAACGTAGTGCTTGACAGCGTTGCAAACGACGCAATCATCGAGGATAACACCGTAAGCTGTTTTAACACTAAAAGCTATATGACCGTGCGTATGGCGCGCGTTACCCGTCAGAATCATTCGGGTGATATTAAAACGGTCGCCGTGTCAAATTCGCAGGGTAAGAGTCTTATTGAACCGCACATACAGAATTACAAGATAAAGAGTTACGAAACGGGTGAGGACGCTTTGCGCGCAGTACTGAAAGGAGAGGCGGACGCCGCTTACGTGTATTCGTATACCGCGCAGTACTTCATCAATCACGGTCACGCAGACGAGCTGTCTTATAGCTCAGTCAACGGTATGGTAACACAGCCGTATATGCACATCAGCAAGACCACCGACCATGAGCTTCTGACCATACTCAACAAGTGTATAAAGCAAATCCGCGACGACACACTCAATCAGCTTGCTTCAAAATATACGTCCGTCACCATCGATGATATGAGTTTTAGTGAATATCTCAAAGCGCACCCCGAAATTATCATTGGCGTTGTGTTTGCATTTGCAGTGGTAATCGGTGTGGTAATTGCGCTGTTGTTGAGAGCGCGTTGGAATAAGAAGATTTTGCTTTCAACCGAACAGACTAACAAGAAGATGAGTGAACAGCTCGCTATCGTTGAAGCACTCAGCCGCGATTATACGAACGTATTTGCCGTCAATGAGGAAAAGGGAACTGCCAGAATCCTTAAACTTGAAGGCTACGTGACCGAGGGACTGAAAAGGGATTCGGTAGAGGAGTACGACTACGCTACTATTCTTGAAAATTATATCCGCAACCGCGTCCATCCCGAAGATAGGCAGGAGCTTACGCAAGCGCTTTCGCTTGTCAACGTAAGGCATAAGCTTAACGCCGATGATACATATGTTGGCAGTTATCGCATAGTAGATGACGGCGTTGAGCATCATTTCCAATACACCTTCTTGAAAATTACAGACAGAGGATACGGCCACGATGACTTTATCCTTGTAGGTTTCCGTAATATTGACGAGGTAATTAAAAAAGAACAGGAACAGAAAAACGTTTTGTCCGAAGCGCTTGCTCAGGCGCAATATGCAAATAAGGCTAAGACGACCTTCCTCAACAATATGTCGCACGATATCCGTACGCCGATGAACGCCATTATCGGATTTACGTCGCTCGCCGTTACGCATATCGACAATAAGGAGCAGATACGCGATTATCTCAGCAAGATAATGACATCGGGCAACCACCTACTCAGCCTTATAAACGACGTACTCGATATGAGCAGAATCGAGAGCGGTAAGGTGAAGATTGAGGAGAAGGAAACGAGCCTTCCCGAGATTATGCACGACTTAAAGACTATCGTCCAGTCCGACGTAAAGTCGAAGCAGTTGGAATTCTATATCGATACGCTTGACGTAACGAACGAAACGATTATCTGCGACAAGCTCCGTCTTAATCAGGTGCTTTTGAATCTCCTCGGCAACGCTATGAAGTATACCAAGCCGGGCGGTATGGTCAGTGTGCGCGTCATACAGATGCCGTGCAAGCAGGTAGGCTACGCGACATATAAGTTCAGCGTAAAGGACACGGGTATCGGTATGAGTCCCGAATTCCTTAAACACGTATTCGAGCCGTTCGCGCGTGAACAGACTTCTACCGTAAGCGGTATTCAGGGTACTGGCCTTGGACTTGCAATCACCAAGAATATCGTCGATATGATGGGCGGTACGATTACCGTAGAAAGCGAGGTCGGAAAAGGTTCGGAATTCGTCGTGGTATTCAATTTCAAGGTCGCCGAAACCACAACCGATTTGAGCAATGTTGAACATCTTGCAAACCTCAGAGCGCTCGTTGTTGACGACGACGTCAATACCTGCATAAGCGTAAGCAAAATGCTTTCGTCGATAGGTATGCGCCCAGACTGGACGACGCTTGGCAAAGAGGCTATCATTCGTACAAAATTCGCATTGGAGCAGAAGGAGGCTTACAGTGCGTATATCATCGACTGGCTTATGCCCGATATGAACGGTATCGAACTCGTTCGCCGCATTCGCAGAGTCATAGGAGATATGACGCCTATAATTATACTGACCGCCTACGACTGGACGGATATAGAGAAGGAAGCGCGCGAGGCGGGCGTGACTGCGTTCTGTTCCAAGCCGCTGTTCCTCTCTGAGCTGAAAAACGTTCTGGCGGCGCCGTCTGCGGAGCAGAAGAGTGAGGATGAGCAAGAGAACGATGAATTGCGCTTTGACGGAAAGAAGCTTCTGTTGGTTGAGGATAACGAACTCAATCAGGAGATTGCGCAGACAATTCTTGAAATGGCAGGCTTCATTATCGACACCGCTGATGACGGAAGCGTAGCAGTAGAGAAGATGAAGCGTCAGCCCGCAGGCACGTACGACTTGATACTTATGGACGTTCAGATGCCCATTATGAACGGCTACGACGCTACGAGAGCAATCCGTGCGCTTGAAGATAAGGATAAGGCTTCCATTCCTATCGTCGCTATGACAGCAAACGCTTTTGATGAGGATAGAAAGGCGGCGCTGGATTCCGGTATGAACGGATTTACGGCTAAGCCTATCGACATTGACGAGCTTATGAAAACGCTCGATGAAATTCTAAAATAAGCAAAAATCTTAATATCTATTTTGACTTACAAACGTTTAAGCGCACTCGGTTCGGGTGCGCTTTTCATAATCTAATCGGCCGTTTTGAAAGGGTAAATATAACTTCATATTTACCTGCTGTCTTAATCATTTTTAATATATCCCCGTGCCTCGTTTTTTATTGCGTTTTTTGAGATATTGTGGTAAGATTTACTATATTTATACAGTCTATGATGGATAAACTATGCTTGCAAAGATAAAGAGCTACGCCTTGGACGGTTTGAAGGGCTACTCGGTTGACGTGGAGCTTGATATAACCAGCGGATTGCCCAGCTACGAAATGGTTGGGCTTGCTTCAACTGCGACAAAAGAGAGCAAGGAGCGCGTTAGAGCGGCTGTCAAAAACAGCGGATTCCAGTATCCGTCAAAGCGTATAATTGTCAATCTTGCACCTGCCGATACAAAAAAGGAAGGTCCTGCGTTCGACCTTGCGGTTGCTATCGGACTGCTTGCGGCTTCGGGACAGATTGAGAGTAAGCTGTATAAAGACTACGTGATGATTGGCGAGCTGTCGCTTGACGGAAAGCTCAGGCACGTAAACGGAATTATGCCGCTACTCATTTCCGCAATGCAACAGGGCTGTAAGAGCTTTATCATTCCGTCGGCGAACGCAAGAGAGGCAAGCTATATTGACGGAATAGAGGTATACGCGCTTGAAAGCCTACGCGAAGCAGTTGAGTTTTTAAGCGGTGTGAAATATGAACCCGTGCAGACGTCGGACTACGAAGCAAGTTGTATGCAACACGGCTACGGAGTTGACTTCGCGGACGTAAAGGGGCAGGCGGTTGCAAAGCGTGCGCTTGAAATTGCGGTTGCGGGCGGACATAACGCCATTATGATTGGACCGCCGGGCGCAGGCAAAACTATGCTTGCAAAGTGCGTGCCTACGATTATGCCTGAGATGACCTTCGAGGAAGCAATTGAGGTAACGAAGATACATAGCGTAGCGGGCATTCTTGACAGCAACGTGGGTATCGTCACCACGCGTGCGTTCAGGACTCCGCACCATACGACGACCGTACCCGCGCTTATAGGCGGAGGTTCAAAGGCGAAACCGGGTGAAGTCAGCCTTGCAAATCACGGAGTGCTGTTTCTTGATGAAATGCCCGAATACTCGCGCCACGCCCTCGAAACTCTCCGTCAACCGTTGGAGGATAGAAGGGTGACGGTCGCAAGAGTTTCGAACACTGTTGAGTATCCTGCAAACTTTATGTTGCTTGCAAGTATGAATCCGTGTCCCTGCGGCAACTACGGTTCAAAAACACAGATTTGCCGTTGCACGCCCGCGCAGATACACAATTACGTTGCAAAGCTGTCAGGACCTCTCATGGACAGAATAGATTTGCAGATTGAAGTTGATAATATTTCATACGACGAGCTTCGCGGAAAGGGGACAGGCGAGAGTTCGGCAATGATAAAAGAGCGCGTAAACAAAGCCCGTGCTATACAGCGAGAGAGGTTTAAGAAGGACGGAATACTTACGAACGCAGAGATGGGTACGCGCGAGGTGAATAAGTACTGCAAGATAGATAAGGACAGCGAAAGGTTGCTTGCAAGAGCGTTTGAGAGGCTCAACCTCAGCGCGCGCGGCACTACGAGAATATTGAAGGTTGCGCGTACGATTGCCGACCTTGCCCAGTGCGAGAATATACTTCCTGCGCACATTGCGGAAGCGATACAGTATAGAGGAATTGACAGAAAGTATCAATAAATAAAACATAAATAATGGATAACAGAGATTTTACAACTAAGGCGCTTCTTGCACTGCAATGCGTAGACGAGCTGTCATACAAAAAGAAAACCGACCTACTGAATCTGGTGGGTGACCCGAGCGAGCTTATTTCTGAAAAGTCCGCGGTCAAGCGCGTGCTTGGAGATAACAATGCGACGGAGTTTTTCAAGAACTACGAGGATATAGATAGCATTTTTGATAAGCTTGTGAAAAACGATGTCCACTGGGTGACTTATCTCGATGACGATTATCCCGAAGAGTTGAGCGGTCTTGATGATAAGCCGTACGTTCTGTTTGTAAAAGGTAATTACAGTGCGCTCAAAAACGTTTGTATCGGCATCGTAGGCTCCCGCCGCGCTACGCGCTACGGAGTAAAGGTTGCAGAGGAGTTTGCAAGAGAGTTTGCCCGCGCAGGTGTTACAGTAGTATCCGGCTTTGCAAGAGGTATTGACGCGACGGCGCACAAGGCGTGCGTTGCGATGGGCAAGCCGACGGTTGCGGTTTTTGCGTGCGGACTGGATATATGCTATCCCGCAGAACACAGAGGTCTGATTGACGGAGTTTTGCTAAACGGCGGCGCGATAGTCAGCGAATATATGCTTGGCGTAAAGCCGCTTCAATATCACTTTCCCGAGCGCAACCGCATAATAAGCGGACTTAGCCGTGCGGTACTGCTTGCAGAAGCGGCAAAGCGTAGCGGCTCGCTGATTACAATGAGGTTTGCAGTAGAGCAAGGTAAAGAGATTTTTGCCGTACCCGGTAATATATTTGCGGCGGAGAGCGAGGGCGTAAACGAGCGTATGAGAGAAACGCCTCACGCGCTTGCGAT
>CAMWIB010000083.1 GCA_947174215.1 uncultured Clostridia bacterium | reverse complement strand
ATACTACGTTTCAGGGGGAATTATAATGGAAAAATATGACATTTTGATTGTCGGCGCGTCAACGTCCGGTTGCTGGTTTGCCAATGAAATGGCAAAACAAGGTTTTAAGGTGCTTGTTTTGGAAAAACAAAAGCCAGAATTCGTTTCTCGTGACTACGATATATTTCACATGAGTACGGAAGAAATGGCTCAGTTTAACTTAGACCAGCTCGACGAGTCGCATCCTGCAAGGGAGTTCCGCTTTGAAGGCTCGCCGATGTGGTCGCCATACGGCAATTATCCAAAACGCGGCGAGGACTTCCCCACCGTGGGCTTCCATAAGCACGACTATATTATGCTTATGGCGGAACGCGCAAAACAAAACGGTGCGAAAATTATCTACGGCGCGTCCTTTAAGGACCTCCTCTTTGACGAAAAAGGCAGAGTTATTGGCGCGAAGTACGTCACCGAGTTCGGCGAGCAAGAGGCTTTTGCAAGAATCGTTGCCGACTGCTCCGGTATACCTGCCGTCGCAAGAATGAAACTGCCCTCTACGTCCGTCGTAAATACCGACAAAACAACCGAACGCGATATCCTCTTCGTAGTGCTGTACTATATCAAATATCTTGACAAACAGCTTGACCCAAGAAGTCTTGACGGATTCTTCCTGCACTATAAATCGTGGTCTGCCCCCGCGGGTAAAGGCTATGACGCCATACTCGGCATTGGCTCAGGGCACTCATTCGCATATGCGGAAGAGGTGTTCAAATCCCAGTTTATGAAAAACGTCAAGCGCCCCGAGTTCACCGTCGAAAAAATCGAAAGAGGTCTGACGCCATACAAGAGGTCAATTTATTCATTCGTAGATGACGGCTTTATCGCTATCGGCGACTCGGCGTGCATCACAAAGCCTACGTGCGGCGAGGGTTGTACGTCCTCTCTCGTACTCGGTCAGATTGCCGTTGACGTCATATCCAAGCTACTCAAATCAGACGACTTCCTGACCAAAGAAAAGATGTGGAGCATCAACACGCTCTATATGAAAAAACAAGGCAAGGACTTTGACTCACTTCGTCCGTTGCTGTACGGCGTCATCGCCACCAGCTTTGACGAAGGCGAATATATGTTTAAGCACGACGTCGTATTCAGCCAGAAAATACTCGGCGGCGCAAACTCCGGTTTTGTCCTCAACGGAAAAGATATCATGGGCATCGTGGGCGGCATTATAAAAGGAATACTCTGCGGCAAAATCAAAGTGTCCACCGTTAAGCGCATTCTCAAAGGTCTGAACCAAAGCACGAAGGTCGGTAAGCTTTACGACGACTATCCCAAGACTCCCGCAGACTTCCCTGTCTGGAAAACCAAAGCCGACGCACTCTGGAAAGAAATCGGCTCTGCGATTGACACCTGCGACCCCGCTATCATCAAAAAAATAAGCAAATAACGAGTAATTCATTAAATAGACAAATGAATCATCGCTTAGAGTGAAAAACTAATAAACGTAAGTAAAATCGACAAATCACTATACGATTTGTCGATTTTATTTATTTAGCGTGAAACACTATATATATCTATCGGCGCAAAGTACTCACACCTCACTTCTTCTTTTTTCGTATTACTTAGCCAGTGGTATCTCGCTTCGCTTATACCACCTACTGGCACTCGCAAACAATCTTGCCGCACTTCGTGCGTATATTTTTATTGAAATTTTTCATTCGTGCAAGCACGAAAAAAATGCAATAAAAAAACAATCCTACGGATTACGCAAGATTGTTTTCTCGTTGGTGCCGGTGGTGGGACTCGAACCCACACGCCATTGCTGACTTGGGATTTTAAGTCCCATGCGTCTGCCATTCCGCCACACCGGCGTGTTTTTAATTATCTTAGCATAAATGCGATAAAATAGCGAGAATTTTTTATATTTTATATTTACTTCGCAGAAGAAATAAATTTACTCATCACTGAAACTTACTCTTCACCGCAGATATCGCGCAACGTATCAGCCGTCAACGTATTGATTCTTACAACAAAGGCGGTACACGAGTACCGCCCTTGCTTTGGAGGCACCATCCAGATTTGAACTGGAGAGTGAAGGTTTTGCAGACCTTTGCCTTACCACTTGGCTATGGTGCCGTATTGGAGCGGGAGACGGGATTCGGACCCGCGACTTTCACCTTGGCAAGGTGACACTCTACCACTGAGTCACTCCCGCGAACATTGATACTATACCAAATCTTATCTAAAAAAGCAACAATTTTTTTATGGTTTGTAACATATTTTTGTGAATATAGCAAATTTTTTGTAGAAATACACAGTATGTCAAGCTTTATACCTACTAATTTGGCTCAAATCAGTGCCGATATTGCTTTACACTTTTCAAATTTATGCTATAATATGCTTACGCAGATGTGGTGGAATTGGCAGACACGCCAGATTTAGGTTCTGGTGCGAGAGCGTATGGGTTCAAGTCCCTTCATCTGTACCAAAAGGCATATCGGAAGATATGCCTTTTTACTTTTTCACTATTCACTCTTAACTATTCACTTATAATAAACTACTCATTTTTTACGCGTCTGCTTTGCTATAAATTTTGCAAACCCCAAAATATTACTTTTTTATTGATTATAGATATAGCAAGTACTATATATTTATGTTATAATGTACAAAAACAAAATTATATTGTTGAAGGCGTTTTATTTTTAATTAAAACGAGGGAGGAAACTATGATAAAAGGTAAAACTATCGTGCTGACAGGCGCTAACTCGGGAATCGGACTTGAAGTGTTTAAGCTGCTCTACAAAGACAACAAAATGCTCTGCGTAGACAAGAACGTAGATGTTTTGAAAAAGTACGAGAGCGACAGCATATTCGTTCTGCAAAAAGACGTATCCACAAAGGAAGCCGTTGACGAAATATTTGAGGTTGCGCTTGAAAAGTTAGGCTCGATAGATATTTTCTATGCGAATGCGGGTTATCCGTATTACGAGGAGTTTAACTACGTGGATTGGGACAGAGTTTCAAGAATGTTTGAAACAAACGTCTACTCTCCCATTTACTCCTATCAAAAATATCGCAAATATCTCAACGGCAGAAAAGGCGTATTTGCTATCACCGTTTCGGCTATCGGAACTATGGCTATGCCCGGCTTCACGGTGTATAGCGCGTCAAAGTTTGCTATGCAAGGTTTTCAGGAGGGCTTGCGCTTAGAGCTTCCCAAAAACATTCAGCTCACCTGCCTCTACCCTGTCGCAACCGATACGGGATTCTTTAAGGCGGCGAACGAGATTGAATTCAGAAAGCCATTCCCCGTACAAAAGCCAACCGTCGTTGCGAAGAAGATGGTAAAAGGCATAGAGAAGCGCAAAAAGACGGTAAGCCCCTGCGCCCTATTCGGCTTCGCAAAGGTGCTTATGAAATTCTTCCCATGCGTAAGGACTATGTATTGGGCGCTTGAAAAGAGAAAATTCAACGAGTTCAAGCAAAAAGCGGCACACGGAGTAAAGTAATATGAGTTACGAAATTATGCAAAGTCCTATGAAAATAGGCAGTTGTGAAATTAAAAACAGAATCGTTCTTCCGCCTATGCTTATGGGCTTCGGCAAATTTGACGGCTGTGTAACCGAAAAACTGCTGAACTACTACGAGGAGCGCGCAAAAGGCGGCACAGGTCTTATTATGACCGAAATCACGAGAGTAAACGATAAAACAGGCTCTGCCGCGTTTGCTCAGCTTGCCGCAAGCCACGATTACCATATCGAGTCTTTGCGCGAGCTTGCAAACCGCATACATAAGCACGGCGCGAAAATATTCGTGCAGTTGCACCACCCCGGCAGACAGAATATAGGTTTGCTCGTAGGCACCGTACCTCTTAGCATAAAGCTTGAAAAACTGACTAAGGGCGGATACGGAAAAATGCTGTACAAGCTCACGCCCAAAATCGGACCTACTCTTATCAGAAAGAATATTGCACCAAGCAGCGTTGCCCCCTCTAAATGCGAACCTGCCTACTTTGCAGGCGGCAAGGTACGCGCTTTACGCCATAAGGAAATTAAGCAGCTTGAAAAGCAGTTTATAGAAGCGGCGCTCAGAGTAAAAAAGTCAGGCTGTGACGGCGTTGAGCTTCACTCTGCTCACGGCTACCTCTTCCAGCAGTTTTTAAGCCCGAACACCAATATGCGAAAGGACGAATACGGCGGAAGCCTTGAAAACCGTACCCGCTTCCTCGTCAACGTACTGCGCGGCATAAAAAAGACCTGCGGCAAAGATTTCCCCGTGGTTGTAAGACTCAGTGCGGATGAATGCTACGCTATGATAGGACAAAAAGGTAAAGGATATGATTTGACCGAGGGCGTAAAGATTGCCAAGATTTTGGAGGCGAACGGTGCGGACGCAATCGACGTTTCATCTGCGGGCTACGATACGTTTAACTACTGGCTTGAACCCGTTTCCTTTGCGCCGGGCTGGCGTAAGTATATGGCAAAGGCAATTAAGGACGCCGTATCTATCCCCGTTATGGCGGCGAATCTTATAAGGTCGCCCGAGCAGGCAGAGGAACAGCTTAAAGAAGGCGTACAGGATTTCGTATCCCTTGGCAGACCGCAGATTGCCGACCCCTATTGGGCAAGCAAGTCGCTCTCGGGTACGGGTACTATAAAGCGTTGCATTTGCTGTCTTAACTGTATAGAGTCTATGCAGAATAACGCCTATATCGGCTCGCACGGCGAATGCTCCGTGAACCCGTTCGTAGGACACGAAGGCGAGGAACTCGTATGCGACGGAAACGGCAGAAAAATTGTAGTTATCGGCGCAGGTCCTGCGGGACTCGTAGCGAGTGAAATACTTGCAAAGCGCGGATTTAACGTAACCCTTATCGAAAAAAGCGAGGTCGCAGGCGGTCAGATAAACCTCGCCGCTGCTCCGCCTAAGAAGGGCAAGACCGCTTGGTTTATCGAGGACGCAGTGAATGCGTGCAAGGAAAGCGGCGTAGAAATTCTTCTTAACACAGTCGCAACTCCCGCACTGATAAAGGAGCTTAATCCGTATAAGGTTATCGTCGCAAGCGGCAGTAACCCGATAAAGCCGAAGTTTGACGGTAACTGCTCTCCCGGAAAGGTTTATACGTTTGAAGATATTTTGTCTAAGAAGGTCGTGCTTGAAAACAAGCGCGTCGCAGTTATCGGCTCGGGTATGACGGGACTTGAAACCGCGCACTACCTTACCGAACAAGGAAACACCGTCACTATCGTTGAAATGGCAAATGAAATCGCGCCCGGGACGTGGATGCAACATAAGGACGATATTCTGCCCAAATTAAAGAATGCGAACACAACGTTTATGACGGGCAAGAAGCTTATCGCAATAAATGACGACGGCATAGTTGTATCCGACACAAAGACGAACAAGCAGACGTCGATAAGCACTGACACGGTTGTGCTGTCGCTTGGTTCAAGACCAAACGCTATGGTCGTATCCTCTCTTAAAGAGCAAGGTATAGACCCCATCGTCATTGGCGACAGCAAGAAGGTCGGAAGAATCGCCGACGCAACCAAAGCCGCTTATCAA
>CAMWIB010000082.1 GCA_947174215.1 uncultured Clostridia bacterium | reverse complement strand
GTGTTGTTTATTTCGTCTGCGACCGAGTGGAATAAAGAGTGCAATACGGCGGTAGGCGAGCGCCGATTGTCTCCCCCGCGAGCGATGTATCCCATTGTAAGGAGTGTTGGCTAACCGAGTGGTGGGAGAAAAGCCCGAAGGGAAAGAGGGGGTTATTGCATTTAGAGTACGCGATGGAAACTTGTTAAATTAAATGAGAATACGTAAGTGTAAAACAGAAAACTAAAAGAGGAAAATATGATTAAATCACAGTTTTCAAAAGAGAATAACGGAGAGGGCTTCGACGTCACAAACAGGCTTGTGAGCAGTCTGACCATTGAGGATGACGACGCGGAAAAATCGTTGCGTCCTCACTCTATGGACGAGTACGTAGGGCAGTATAAGATAAAGAAGAATCTTGACGTTTACATCACCGCCGCAAAGGAGAGAAAGGACGCGCTCGACCACGTTTTGCTGTACGGACCTCCCGGACTTGGTAAGACTACGCTTGCGCACGTCATTGCGAGCGAGCTTGGCGCACAGATACGCGTAACCAGCGGACCCGCAATTGAAAGAGCAGCCGACCTTGCGGCAATTCTTACAAACTTGGAAAAGGGCGATATACTTTTTATAGACGAAATTCACCGCTTGAACAGAAATATCGAAGAGGTGCTTTATCCCGCTATGGAGGACTTTTCGCTTGACTTCGTATCCGGCAAAGGACCTATGGCGAGTAGCATACGCTTGCCGCTCAAACATTTCACGCTTATTGGAGCGACTACGAGAGCAGGTATGCTGTCAAGTCCGCTTCGTGACCGCTTCGGAATGATGCTACGCCTTGAAATGTACACCCCCGAGGAGCTTACGAGTATCATTACGCGCTCGTCGAATATCCTCGGCATAGCGATAGACGAGGACGCGGCATACGAGCTTGCAAAGCGCAGTCGCGGCACGCCGCGTATTGCAAACAGATTGCTTCGCCGCGTACGTGATTTCGCGCAGTATGAAAAGCTCGAAGTCATAAATCTTGCAATTACGAAAAAGGCGCTTACGCTTATGGACGTGGACGAGCTTGGTCTTGACGTCACGGATAGAACGGTGCTTGAAGCTATCATTGATAAGTTCGGCGGCGGTCCTGTCGGATTGGATACGCTTGCGGCGTCTACGGGCGAAGAAGCCTCGACGATAGAGGACGTAGTAGAGCCGTTTTTGATACAGCTTGGCTTTATTACGCGTACGCCGCGTGGCAGAATGTGTACTAAAAACGCATACGAACACCTCGGACGGCAATTTGTAAGCGATTAAATCGCTTAAACAAAAGGATTAAGTCGCTCAACTTAAAGCTTGCACTCAAATAAATGACGGATAAAATATCGAATATGCAAACTGACGAATATAAAAACACAAATCTGACTACGCACGATTTCTATTACGATTTGCCCGAAGAGCTAATTGCGCAGACTCCCGTCGAGCCGCGCGACAGCTCCCGTTTTTTGGTGTATGACAGAGCGAACGATAAGATAACCCACGCGCATTTTTATGACCTGCCAAGCTTTTTGAAAAAGGGCGATTTGCTTGTCATAAACAATACGCGCGTTATTCCCGCGCGTATATTCGGTCACGTAGAAAACCACGAGAGCGTGCTTGAAGCGCTTTTGCTTCGCCGCATAGACTATACGCATTGGGAAACCATAATGAAGCCCGCGCGCAAGGCAAGGCTTGGCAGTGTGATACACTTTTGTGACGAGCTTAGCGCGGTCGTAACCGATGTAGGAGAGTACGGTGCAAGGACGATAGAGTTTAAGTTTGACGGAGTATTCGAAGATATTCTTGACCGCATTGGAAATATGCCGCTTCCGCCTTATATTAAGGAAAGGCTTGAAGATAAGGAAAGGTATCAGACAATATACAGCAAAATTGAAGGCTCAGCCGCCGCGCCGACCGCGGGACTCCATTTCACTCCCGAGCTTATGTCAAAGCTAAACGATATGGGCGTTGAATTTGCAACCGTGCTTTTGCATATTGGGCTTGGCACTTTCCGTCCCGTCAAAGAGGAAAATATTCTCGACCACAAAATGCACGTCGAATATTACGAGATTGATGAGGGTGCCGCAAATAAGATAAACTGCGCGATAGAAGAGGGTAGGCGCGTTATATGCGTAGGTACTACGAGTGTGCGCACCCTCGAAACCGTAGCGGACGAAAACGGATTCGTCAGACCGCAAAAGGGAGATACGAATATCTTTATATATCCGGGCTATAAGTTCAAATGCGTAAAAGGGCTTATCACCAACTTCCATTTGCCCGAAAGCACGCTTATTATGCTCGTATCCGCATTCGCAGGCAGAGAAAATACGTTGAAAGTATACGAGGAAGCAGTCAAGGAAAGATATAGATTTTTCTCCTTTGGCGACAGTTCTTTCTTCCTATAAGCGGAGCATCTCTTTGTCAGGCTGTGTCAACCATCAGCTATTTACGCAAAGTAAACTCCTTTGAGTTTTCCTCGCGTTTCGCAACTTGCTTATAGAAAAAATTCTAACTTAAATGAGTTGATAGGAGATATATGATATATACGAAGCTCACAAACGATGCAATGAAAATCGCGTATAACGCTCATCACGGGCAGGTTGATAAAGTCGGAATTCCGTACGTGTTTCATCCTTTTCATTTGGCGGAGCAGATGACGGATGAGTATTCCGTGTGCGTTGCGCTTCTTCACGATGTCGTTGAAGATACTCAGGTTACTTTTGACGAGCTAAGTAGAATTTTTCCCGATGAAGTTATTGCCGCGTTAAAGCTGTTGACTCACGAGGACGGAGTAGATTATTTCGATTACGTTCGTGCAATAAAGGGCAATCCTATTGCAATGGCAGTGAAGCTTGCCGACCTAAAACATAATTCAGACCAAACGCGTTTAGTCGGTTCGGACGTAAGTCGTGAGAGAATAGCCGCTTGGGAAGAAAAGTATTCTAAGGCTATGCGGATATTAAATCAATCTGAAACAAACTAAGATTTGGAATACGTTTGGCAAATCAATGACTAACGGCCTTTATTATAAACGGAAGAAATTATAATTACGAAAACAAAAAGCACTGTTTATCAGGTGACACTATGAGATATGAATTGATACATGAGGATAAAAACACAGGCGCACGCGTGGGTAGAATTTACACTGAACACGGCGTTATCGACACTCCGTGCTTTATGCCCGTAGGTACGAAGGCGACCGTCAAGGGGCTTTCTCCCGAGGAGGTACGCGATACGGGTGCGCAGATTTTGCTTTCAAACACTTATCACCTCTATCTTCGTCCGGGACACGAGCTTATCGAGAGGGCGGGCGGTCTGCATAAGTTTATGAATTGGGACGGCGCGATACTTACGGATAGCGGCGGTTTTCAAGTCTTCTCGCTTTCCTCATTGAATAAAGTCACGGACGACGGAGTGGAATTCAACAGCTTTTTGGACGGAAGCAAGCATTTCTTTTCTCCCGAAAAATCTATGGAAGTTCAGCGTGCGCTCGGTTCGGATATAGTTATGGCGTTTGACGAGTGTTCGCCCGCCGATATCTCCCACGACAGGGCGCGTGCCGCTCTTGAAAGAACGATGAAATGGCTTGATAGATGTTCGAAATTTGAGCTTAAACCGCATCAGACGCTGTTCCCGATAATACAGGGAAATATGTATCCCGATTTGCGTAAGGAGAGTGCGGAGCGCGTTCTGCCATATTGCAAATGCGGCGTTGCAATAGGCGGTTTATCCGTCGGCGAGAGCGCTCAGACGATGTATGAAATGCTTGACGTTTTGCAACCCATTCTTCCTAAGGAACAGCCTCACTATCTTATGGGCGTGGGTACTGCCGATTATATCGTCGAGGGTATAGCAAGAGGCATAGATATGTTCGACTGCGTGCTTCCCACACGTATTGCCCGCAACGGCACGGCTATGGTTAAGGACGGCTTCCTCACTATACGCAACGCGCCGTATGCTGAGGACTTCACGCCTATCGACGAGGAGTGCGATTGCTATGCGTGCCGCAATTATACGCGTGCATACGTCCGTCATCTCATAAAGTCAGATGAAATACTCGGCGGAAGACTGCTTTCCTTACATAATATCCGCTTCCTTGAAAGGCTTTCTGCCGATATTCGTCAGGCGATTATGGAAGATAGGTATGATGAGTTCCGCAAAAACTTTATGGCAAACTATAAAGGATAAGCGAAATTTGCAATTTACCTTGATAGAAACAGAAAAACCTCGCGGTTTTGTGACAAATTTGCAACGAAAAAGTGTAATTGTAAAATAATAAAGAAACCTTAATATCGCAAAAGTTACAAATTCGGTTGCAAAAATTTCTGTCATAGTGTATGATTACGAAGTAGCCGTGTAGGCGAATAATACATATACGGATAATTTCGTAAATTAAAGGAGTAAGATAATGTTCAATTCTATTCTCGCAGCGAGCAACTGGCCAATGTTTGTCATTATAGGCGTCGTTCTCGTATTGATGATTGTTCTTACAATCGTTCCGCAAAAGAAGCGCCAGAAAGAGCAACAAAAAATGATGGATTCTCTCAACGTCGGCACGAAGCTGATGACAGTCGGCGGTATCGTCGGTAAAATTACGCAAGTAAATTCCGACAACACCCTCATCGTCAACGTAGGCACGGAGAACAACCCCACTTTGATTGTCATTGACAGAAAGGCAGTCGGTTACGTGCTTGAAGCAGTTGCTGCACCCGTCGCTGTTGAGCCTGCGGCAACCACTCCCGCAGAGGAGAGCGGACACGAGTTCGTTCAGCACGACTTCGGCACGGAAGAGAGTTCAGACGATAAAAAAGAAGAAGGTTCTGTGACTGAACTCAACGACCCGTTTGGCCGTTAATCTGACAAAATAACAAATGTAAAGCGAAAGGTCCGTCCAAGTTTGGACGGACTTTAATTTTGTGTAAACTTTTATTGATGAGAGTTTAGACGCGAGCAGGTCGAGGAAGGCGCGGCTTTTGCGACGGGGGGTTACTTGCGTAAATGACCGAGCAAAAACGTAAGCCTGACGAAGAGATGCGATGCTTATAAGCTCTCGTCTATGCTCTCATTCTTCTTGCTTTAATGTTTACAGTTATAATACCTGCAATTGCGCCTGCTACGGGTAGCGTAACGAGGTCTATCCAACTGAAATTTACGTCCTTGAACGAGGAGAGTGCGGCAAAGATGAAGAACGTGAAAAGCATATAGATGAGTCCCGTAAACGCGCCTTTGAGAAGCCCGTTGCTTGCGTGTTTGAAGCCTATCAGCGTACCGACGAGTACGGATAAAATCTTGATTGCGATATTTACGGGAAGTATCACGTTGTTTGGCAGGGACGCAAACTTGATGATGATTGCAAATATCAGCACGAGTCCGAGCGATATAAGCGTTGAAAACAGTACGGCTTTAAGCACGTCGAGAAGGTCGTTTTTGAAATTCGTAGTCTTTTCCATACCAAAAAATATGAAACGCTTCTCGTAGCTATGCAAGTTCGTGAATATTTCCTCGATTTTTTAGGTAAAATTTGGTTATTAGTTTGCTAAATTCTTGACTTAGTAGACTATTACATATATATTTTTTATGTTTTACTATA
>CAMWIB010000081.1 GCA_947174215.1 uncultured Clostridia bacterium | reverse complement strand
GAAATATGGAGTTCCCTGAAATATGGTCTTGCCAAACTATCATCAATATGTTAGACAATCTACAATACATAGGCAATACGGTGAATTTCAAAACGTATAGGCGGTCTTATAAGTCGAAAAAGGCACAGATTAATCCAAAGGATAAATGGATGGTATTTGAGAACACTCACGATGCAATTATTGATAAAGATACTTTCGATACTGTTCAGAGAATACGCGACGATAGAAGGCGGAAGGTAAATATGAGAGAAGAGGAAAACATTTTCGCAGGATTACTGTTCTGTGTGGACTGTGGAAAGAAGCTGTAATTAACAAGAAGAGCTGTAGATAATCGTAATAGCTACTATAACTGTTCAGCTTATCGGAAAAAGAAGAAGGGATTATGCACATCTCATCAGATTGGTGTAAACATATTAGAGGAAGCTGTATTGGTGGATTTGCAAAGAGTTTTCTCAATGGAATTGACGAATGAGAAAGAGTTTGCTGAAACATTTCAAAGAAGAGCGCAAACCGAGAACACGGCGCAAACGGCAAAGAACGAACGAGAACTGGCAGAGGCTAAAAAGCATATTTCTCAACTTGATATAACTATCCAAAGTCTTTATGATGATATGGTAAGAGAGTTGATAACCGAAGAACGGTTCTCAACGCTTTACAAGAGCTTTGAAGCTGAACAGAAAGCACTAAAAGCTCGTGAGCAACACTTGAAAACCGAACTGCAAAATGTGAAAGAGCAAGAGGGAAAAATCTCTGTTTTCCTAAAAACCGTACGCAAGTACAAAAGATAACTAAGCTCACCTCAGAAATTCTACACGAATTTATTGAGAAGATAATAGTTCATCAATGCAAAGTTGTTGACGACAAGAAGCAACAAAAAATAGAGATAGTATACAATTGCGTAGGTTGTATATAAAAAATTCCTAATTCAACTCACCATTTTGTGCATAACTTTGTCAGTGCCGTCTGTCTGCCAAGTCACGTACGAAAAGTACGTTAGGCTTGTCAAACAGACGACACTTTCGCGTTCTGCATCAGAATATCTCGATTTTACATTTCACTATAATGGTTTATGATTTAAGGAAGTATCCGTGTTTCAAACACGCAAAGCGTGATTTTATTTATAAGACAATATGGTATTGAATAATAAACATTGTCATTTACTCGTTTTTGCTATATAATTCAAGTATGGCAAACGAAATTCGCATTTCACTTGACAATATTTTTTGCGACGGCAAGCCAAAGACGGTTTGTGTTGCTTTGAGCGGCGGACGAGATTCCGTCGCGCTTTTGCATTGCCTTAAACAGCTTGAAGAAAGCTTTTCCAAGGCTCAAAGTGATATACAATTGTCAAATTATGCCAATCAAAATCAAAGCAATGACGTGGCACAAAATGCATTCGTTGGATATGGCAATTTGCATATCGTTGCTGCGAATGTTGAACACGGCATACGAGGCGAGAGCAGTTTGCGTGACAGCGCGTTTGTAACCGAGCTTTGCAAGCGTATGGGAGTGGAGCTGTACTCGTTTACGGTGGACTCGCCGTCCTTTGCAAAGCAGAACGGATATACTGTTGAGCAAGCGGCAAGGATATTGCGCTACCGTTGCTTTGACGAGTTGCTTGACAGCGGCAAGTGTGATTACGTTGCGCTCGCGCACCATCTTGACGACCAGATAGAAACCGTGTTTATGCGTATTTTGCGTGGCACGGGCATACGCGGACTGAGTGGCATAAAAGCTGTCAACGGAAGGTATATCCGTCCGCTTTTAGAATATACGCGCGACGATATAAGCGAGTATATCGCAAGGAATAATCTCGAATACGTCGACGACGAAACAAACGATGACGTAAGTTATACGCGCAACTTTTTGAGGGCGGAGATAGCTACTCTAAAACAGCGTTTCCCTGCTATGGGCGCGGCGATAAAGCGGCTCACTGTAAGTGCGGAGGAGTGTGATTTGTTTATTGAGTCGCAAGTTCCGAATATTGAGGTTAAAGACGGCGTTGCATATGTCAAAATCTCCGATTGCACGAGTACGATTATTTCAAAGCGTTTGTTTATGCGCGCCGCGGCGGCACTTGGCGTCTTGCAGGATATAGAGGAACGCCACTTGACTTTGGTGCTTGATTTGCTAAGCGCGGACAGCGGCAAACGCCTTGATTTGACTCACGGCATTTGCGTACACAAAGAGGGCGACTCCCTCGCATTTACAAGGCGATTTGGCGATTCTCAAACGGGCGACACGCAATTAAATGTCAAATTGCAAATAGAAGAGATAAGTTTTTCGGAAGGTTACTTTGAGGACTTTGGAATAAACGTAACATCTGTTGACGTTGTATACGCAAAAGAGAATATAAAAAATGCTATGCGTGCAAAAACGAATGTTGTAACAGAAGATAATGACGGGAAGTGCGCGGTACTCTACGTTGATGCGGACAATGTTCCAAGCGGAGCGGTTATAAGAGGGCGATTAGACGGTGATTATATACGCAAATTCGGCGGCGGTACTAAGAGCCTTGGCGATTTTCTCACCGACAAAAAAGTACCGTTGCGTACGCGCGACAGCTTGAAGGTAGTTGCCGACGGAAGCCGTATTTTGGCAGTATTCGGTGTGGATATCTCCGCCGACGTGAAGATTGATGAAAATACGAAACGAGTATTTGCTTTGACTGTGGAATAATCATACAGCAAAAATTTTGATAAAAAATTTGTTAATTTGATACGTATGGGACGAAAACGTCCCATGAGATAGTGTAAAGTATAATTGTTGGTAGGCTATGACGGTTGATTTTGAAAAACTTAAAGAGCTTGCGAAGCTGTTTGCACCGTACGCACCGTTGTATATGGTTGGCGGCGTAGTGCGTGATGAGCTTTTGGGGTGCAGTGGTGGTGACGTGGATATCTGCTCGCCGCTTACAGTAGATGAGGTTAAGCGTGTGCTTACAGGGGTCCCCACAAACGCCCCTGTTTGTGGGGTAAATTCCTCGCAGTACACGGTTTTGGATAGAAATTTGCGTATGGGTACGGTGCATATCGTTTCGCACGGCTTCTGTGCGGAGTATACGACCTTCCGCACGGATAGCTACGACAGGGCGAGCGGGGCGCATACGCCGACGGACGTGCGTTTTACGACGGATATAAGCGAGGACGCACGCAGGCGCGACTTCAAGTGTAACGCCGTTTATAAGGATATTATGACAGGCGAAATCGTTGACCCACTCAGCGGAGTTGATGACATAAAACGCGGTATACTTGTGGCGGCGGATACTCCCGACAACGTGTTTGAAGCTGACGGCTTGCGTATTTTGAGGTTGGTACGCTTTGCCTGCGAGCTTGGCTTTGAAATAGAGCAGGATACTATGCGCGCGGCAAAGCAGAACGCTTGGCGAGTGAAGGACATAGCGGTAGAGCGGGTACGCGAGGAGCTGAACAAGATATTCATTTCCGACTGCAACTATAAAGGCAAGCTTACGCAAAAGCAGAGTGAGTGCGGCGCGACGGATACGGAGCGTGAGTGTAATGCAAGTGCTGAATGTAGCCATAATGTCGATAACAATGTAGAATCCGATACTGCAAATATAAAGCCTCACTTGCGCGGCATAAAACTGCTTGACGAGCTTGGACTTATAGATTTGCTGCTGCCCGAGCTTGCGGAGCTGAAAGATTTGAGTCAGCCGAAAAAGTATCATATTTTCGACGCGTACTGGCATTCAATAAAGGCATTTGAGGTATCACCGCCTCATCTTAGGTGGGCGGCACTACTGCATGACGTTGGCAAGCGCAGGGCGTTCGAGCTGAACGGCGGCGTGAATATGCACGGCCACGACGAGATAGGTGCGGATATGGTGCGTGGGATACTTGGCCGCTTGAAGTTTGCAAATGCGGATAAAGCGCGTACGGTAAGCCTTGTACGCTGGCATATGGTTGACGTTAAGGGCGATATGTCGTGGCATAAACTGCGCAGATTTGCGGCGGAGCATAGCGATATAGCGGACGACTTGTGCGTTATAAAGGAAGTGGACGCTTTCGCTTCAAGTGGGCGGCGTCTTGAACAGAACAGACTGCGCGAGGCGTGGAATGAGATTCAGGAAGATGGCACTCCGCTTAGCATAAAACAGCTGAAAGTGGACGGAAACGACTTGAAAGAGCTGGGTGTAGAGGATAAGGAGATAGGAAACATTCTTAGCGAGCTTTGGCTTGATACGGTGCTAAACCCCGCATTAAACGATAAAAACAAGGCGATAAAATACGTTTTGAGAAAAGTGAACGGTTCTTTTGACGAATGACTTCAAATGTACAGCGAATGAATTGATTGGTGAACAATTCAATTATGACTGTTATGACAACGAACTAAGAATACTAATGGAGAAATAAATAATATGGAATTGACGGGTGTATATATATTGCTCGCGGTAAGCATAGTGATAGGGATTGCGGCAGTCGTGCTTTGCGTAATCGTGCTGAAAAAGCGCGGCTATAACGGCGGCTCGGATATCAGTCTTGCAGAGCTTAGAGATGAAACGCGTTATATTGAGGACACCGTTGACAAGACGGTGAGAATAAGCGAGTCTATGATTGTAGGAGCGATAAACGCGCAAAATGCGGCGCAAAACGAGAACGCTCGCCAGCTTTACGAGCGTTTTGACAGATTTATGCTTTCAACGGACGCGAAGCTCGACAAGATGCGTGAGGATACGGCGTACAGCTTGAACGAGGTCAAAAACGCTAACGCCGCAAGCCTTAAAGAGGTTAGAGATGACAACGCTCGCAACCTTGCGCAGATGAAAGCGGATAACGCCGCACAGCTTGAAAAGATGCGCGAAACGGTTGACGAGAAGCTGAGCAGTACGTTGGAGCAGAGATTCGACAGGTCGTTTAAGCTTGTAAACGACAGACTCGAAGAAATACATCGCACGTTCGGCGAGCTTCAAAACCTGCAAACGGGCGTAAACGATTTGAATAAGATTTTCAAGAACGTAAAGACTCGCGGAACGTGGGGCGAGGTTGCGCTTGAAAGCTTGCTTGCACAGATTCTGACTCCCGAGCAGTACGACAAGCAGGTACGCCTTACGCGCGGAAGCGAGGATATGGTTGATTTCGTTATAAAAATGCCCGGCAAGGGTGACGGCGAGGTGCTTTTGCCGATAGACTCTAAGTTCCCGATGGAGGACTACGCAAGATTGGCGGAAGCGGCGGACAGAGCGGACGTTGAGGGTATAGAGGCGGCAAGCAAGGCGCTTGCGGCAAAGGTGAAGTCCGAAGCTATGAGCATACGTGATAAGTACGTCAAACCGCCAAAGACCACCGATTTTGCAATTATGTATCTGCCGACGGAGGGCTTGTATGCGGAGATAATAAAGCGAGAGGGACTTGTAGAGGATATACAGAACAAGTATCGCATAGTCGTGTGTGGACCTACTACGATAGCGGCGCTACTCAACAGCCTGCAAATGGGCTTCAAGAGTGTGGCGATTGAAAAGCGCAGTACGGAAATAGGCAAGCTCCTTACAAGCTTTATCGTAGATTTCTCCAAGTTCAGCAAGCTGTTACAGCAGACGGGCGACAAGCTGACAGGCGTACAAACTACGCTTATGAACGCCGAAAAGCGCACGGAGTATATCCGCCAGAAGCTCGATAAGGTGAGCAGAATAACGGG
>CAMWIB010000080.1 GCA_947174215.1 uncultured Clostridia bacterium | reverse complement strand
TTTTTATAGCATATATTAAAGCGGCTATGCAAGCGCGTTAGCATATGTTTCACGAATGTTTCACGCTCGTTATTTGTTACTACGCATCACAAAACTATAAGCGCAAAATTCCCTCGTTTAGATACCGTAAATCCGATAATACTTATGTGAAACATTGTCTGTGGAACATTGTTTATTTATAAGAATTTATACCTTTTCAGATAATATATAAAAAATCGACAGATACGCATATCGCATATCTGCCTAAGTTATAAACGTATTATCTGCCAGCTTATCCATCTATTGAACAGCTATCAGCAAACACAGCTAATTTTTCGGCTTATCACTCAACCAATCTATCGAATTATATTTCAACCGTTTATATGTTTGAGTGCGACCTGTGCCGCGGCTTGCTGTGCGCTTCTCTTGTTTTTGCCCTTCCCTCTACCGCTCGTAACTCCGTCTATTTTTACGTCCATCACAAACGTCGGGTCGTGCGGGCTTCCGCTCTTCTCAACCTCTACGTACTCGACTTGTAGCTTGTGGCGCGTTGCAAACTCGTTGAGTTCGGTCTTATAGTCGCGCTCCTCAGCGTGCTTCACACTGCCGTCAAAGTGGTGTTTAAGCGTGGCAAGAATAAACTTTTCCGCTTCATCAACGCTCTTGCTATCAAGGTATATCGCACCGACTATTGCCTCGTACAAGTTTGATTGCACCTTCGTGTGATTTGTAATCTGCGCAACCTTTTCACCCTTGCCGACAATGAGATACTTGGATATTTTCAGCATTTCAACAGCTTTTTCAAGCGGCTCTTGCGAAACTATCTCCGCTCTACGGTGAGTCAAAACGCCCTCGTGCGCATTCGGATTTTCAAGCATAAGCCTCTTTGCAACGATAAAATCAAGTATGCTATCCCCAAGGAACTCCAACGACTCGTAGTTGCTAAGCGCGTCCTTACTTGCCGAGCTATGCGTAAACGCACGCACAAGCATACGCTTATCCTTAAAGATGTATCCTATCTTATTTTCAATCTCGGCAATTATCTTAGTGTCCATTTTATACGTGCTTGTTTCGTCCGTTGGCTTTTTCAGCCTATTCTTCTTGCTTGGTTTATTCAATTTATTTTAGCTCGTTAATAAATAACCTTCCGCTCTCGCAAATCCTGCTTACTCTTACGCTCTCGCAAATCCTGCTTACTCTTCCGCGCTTTCCGCTTGTCTTGCGTTTGCCGCAGTCACACCCTCACGAATCTTTTCGCATACGTTCTTTTTAGCAAGGTCCTGCGCCTGCAAAATGCTTGCGGATATTGCTCCGCGCTTTGACGCGCCGTGAGCCTTGACTATCACCTTGTTTATGCCAAGGAAGCACGCACCGCCAACGGCGTTGAAGTCAAGCTTTTTCTTGACGTCCTTGAATACGGATTTGAGCATAACCGCACCGAGCTTCGTTTTGAGTCCGCCGCTGTATACGCCCTGCTTTATAAGTTTAAGCAAGAGGTTTGCCGTACCTTCCGCGGTTTTAAGTGCAACGTTACCCGCAAAGCCGTCCGATACCACAACGTCAAACTCGCCCGTCAACATATCGCGCGCCTCACAGTTGCCTACGAAATTTATATCGTTGCTCGCGCTCAAAAGTTCGTACGCTTCTTTGCTAAGTTCGTTGCCTTTGTGCGCCTCTACTCCGTTGTTGAGCAAGCCCACGCGCGGCTTTTCAACGCCGAGCATTGCCTGCGCATATGACGAAGCCATAATTGCAAAATGCAACAGGTTGAGAGGCTTGCAATCTACGTTTGCACCGCAATCGCAAAGCACCATACCGTTTCCGGTAAGCGTAGGAAGCACGGGAGCAAGTGCGGGACGGGAAACGCCCTTTATTCTGCCAACCTTCATAAACGCGCCCGCAAGCACCGCGCCCGTCGAGCCTGCCGACACAAACGCGCCCGCGCGCTCGTCTGACATAAGTCTTTCAAATGCCTTTACAAGCGAGCTGTCCTTTTTCAGCTTTATCGCCATCGTAGGACTCTCGTCATTAGTTATGACGTCGTTTGCGTCCACGACCTCTATACGCTTTTTGTCATACTCGCATTCGTTAAGCACCGCGCTAATCTCTGCGCTTTTGCCTACAAGTACAACCTCGACTTCTTTATCGAGTACGGTTGCGTCAACCGCACCAAGTACGACCTCGCTTGGCGCGTAGTCGCCACCCATCGCGTCTACAACTATTTTCATTTTTATCTCCGATTATGATAAATATACCTGCAAATTCTCGATTGCATTCTATGATACAAACATACGAATATTTGGTTGAATTCTATTCCATATGCTTACAAATCTTCGGTTTGCATTGTATAAAAAAAGAGTGTCAGACAACACTCTTTTTTATATCAATTAGTCCTCATTCTTTTTGTTGACAACCAACTCGCCATCATAGTAGCCGCACTTGGGGCATACTTGGTGGTTCTTCTTCAACTCGTGGCACTGAGGGCAAGCCGCAAGACCCGGCGTTGCTATCTTCCAGTTTGCATAACGTGACCTTCCCTTAGATTTGGAAATTTTATTTTTCGGTACTGCCATATATTCACTCCTCCGATATTAAACTAATTTTCACTTTACAGCCTATTTAGTATATAAAATAATACTTGGCTTGTCAAATGTTTTTAGCAAGTTGGGAAATGCTTTTTGTCAAGTCACCGTTGAACAAGTTAGAAATGCAAATTAAACATTTCATTTACTATTTTCTGGCATTATCGCAAATATTGTCCATAGCTATTACAAACGCTATCATAAACGGCATATTTGCTTCATCAGTTTCCAACTCGAATGAGTCACTTACCAACGACAACTGTCTTCTTACAATTCCGATAACCTGACCGTTTCTCACTATTTTCGATTCAAACGAGAACCACTTTCCTTCGATGCTGTACGTGGCTCCGTCAATTTCGATGTCATAGCCGGGTGAGAAGAACCTGTTTTTGACCTTAGCAATGCGCTTGTTATTGGCGTCGTATATAAAGCTACTGTGGATTATAATGTTTAACCACCTGTTTCTGACCTTATAAAGCAATTTACCGTCAAGCGCACATACCTTTTTGACCTTGGTAGGACTAAACGCTCTGCCCTTGACGTTATAGACCGATTTGCCGCTTATATCCGTTACAAATGATTTACCCGTAATGGAAATCAATTTGTTTTTGATGTAAACCTTCATAATATTCCCCCTACTATACAGCGATAATATTTACTTCTGCATTCGCCGTATAGCTTATCAAACAAATTGTACAACACATATTATACTCTGTCAACAGAGAAAAATCCCACGCCGTTTCATAAAGCGCGGGATTTTGTATATTTTGTTAATGCTATATTTTACTGTCAGTCAAGTGCGATTGCCTTCGTTTCTCTTGCGATTGAAAGCTCCTCGTTTGTGGGCAGGATAAGAACCTTGACCTTGCTCGTGGGCTTGGAAAGCTCCTTCACACCGTCGCCGTTATCCTTGTTCGCCTCAAAGTCGAAGTCAACACCGAGATATTCCATATCGCTCATAACGAGCTTGCGCATATAAGAGCTATGCTCGCCGATGCCGCCCGTGAACACTATCGCGTCTACGCCGTTAAGAACAGCCGCATACGAGCCGATATATTTCTTAATGCGATACGCCGCAACTTCAACTGCGAGCTTCGCCTTTTCGTCACCCTCGCCAATCGCCTTTTCAAGGTCGCGCATATCAGAGCTAAGCTCGCTTACGCCCATCATACCGCACTTCTTGTTGAGGTACTGCACGGTTTCCTCAGCGCTCATACCGAGCTTCTGACGGATGTAGTCCACTGCCGCAGGGTCAATGTCACCGCTACGCGTACCCATAACGAGTCCTTCAAGCGGCGTAAAGCCCATTGACGTATCCATGCACTTTCCGTCCTTTACAGCGGATATGGACGAGCCGTTGCCGAGGTGGCACACGATAATCTTGCTGTTCTTATTTCCAAGAAGCTTTATGGTTTCCTCGCTTACGAACTTGTGGGACGTGCCGTGGAAGCCGTATCTTCTCACCTTATACTCATTGTATACGGAGTAAGGAATGCCGTACATATACGCCTTTGCAGGCATAGTGCTATGGAAGGTCGTATCGAACACTGCAACCATAGGTACGTTCGGCATAACCTCGCGGCAGCTCTTGATGCACGCGATGTTGCCGGGCATATGGAGAGGTCCAAGTTCTACGTTCTTTTCGCAGATACGGATTACCTCGTCGTCGATAAGCACCGAGCCGCTGAAATCCTCTGCGCTGTGAAGCACGCGATGTCCTACTGCTGAAATCTCGTCGGTGGATTTAATCGCGCCGTACTGCTCGTCAACCATAGCTTTGAGGACAAGTTCAATCGCTTCCTTATGGTCCTTCATATTCTTTTTGATATTCAGCTTTCTTCCGTCTGCGGTTTTTTGAGTGAGTTCGCCGCCGTCGAAGGTGATACGCTCGCACAAGCCTTTGAGTACAGCCTCTTCCGTCTGCATATCGATGAGCTGATATTTGAGAGATGAGCTACCTGCGTTTATAACCAAAATTTTCATAATAATCTCCTTTTTACAATCTGCGCGCATACAAATATTTATGCGCGCTTGATTTTCACTTAATTATTCTTTTACAGCCTGCAAAGCCGTTATTGCGGCAACAGCGGCAATATCCTCTGCTACGCATCCGCGGCTAAGGTCGTTGACGGGAAGTGCAAGTCCTTGCATGATTGGTCCAATCGCCATGCAATTGCCAAAGCGCTGTGCAAGCTTGTAGCCGATATTTCCTGCGTCAAGGTTGGGGAACACGAGTACGTTCGCCTGTCCCGCGACGGGGCTATCGCCCGCCTTCTGCTTTGCAACGGCGTCCACGATTGACGCGTCAAGTTGAAGCTCTCCGTCAACGCAAATCTCGGGATGCTCCGCCTTTATCATATTGTATGCCGACTGTACCTTCTCGACAGCCTCGTGCTTTGCACTGCCCTTTGTGGAGAATGAAAGCATAGCGACCTTCGGCTCGATATGGCAAATCTTCTTTGCGCTGTCCGCCGCCGCTACAACGATGTCTTTAAGCTGTGAATCCGTCGGATACGGAATGACCGCGCAGTCGGAGAAGATGTATGCGGGATACTTCTTGTACTTGAACTCCTCGGGAGGAACCATAACGAAACAGCTCGAAACGGAGCTTATGCCGGGAGCCGCCTTGATGACTTGGAACGCCGCGCGGGATACGTCGGCAGAACTGAACACTGCGCCGCCCACTACGCCGTCTACGTCGCCGCGCTTCAACGCTACGCACGCATAGAACATATTATTGTTTGTCACGATTGAAAGAGCCTGCTCACGCGTCATACCCTTTGCCTTGCGAAGCTCGTACAGCGTGTCCGCATATTCCTCGGTATGAACGCTGGTCTTTGGGTCGTCAAACGTAACGCCCGTAAAATCAACCTCTGGAAACTGTGCCTTAGCTTCTTCTTCGTTTCCGATAAGCACAACCTTGCATACGCCCTTCTTCGTCAATATCTCCGCAGCCTTTGCCGCGCGGATATCAAAACCCTCCGCAAGCGCGATAGTCTTGCCGAGCTTTGCCGCCCTTAACATCAAATCTTCAACAAACTTAGTCATATACTCTCCTAAATGTCATTGCAATCGTTTGCAATTACTTAAAATTCGTATATAAT
>CAMWIB010000079.1 GCA_947174215.1 uncultured Clostridia bacterium | reverse complement strand
AGCTTAAACAAAAGCAAGCTGAGATTACCTCTGGGCAGAAGAGATTGGAGCAATCCGCCCGTTCCCAAAAGAGCGGCGCCGTTGCGAAAAAGAATCTGGCGCTGTTTGCGCTCGTAATGCTTATGCTTGGAGTTGTGGCGGCGGTTGCATACGGTTGTAGCGTTTTCTATACGTACGACGTTTCGGGCGATTGGTTCAATACGCTGAAAAGCAATCTGAGTATGGTGTTTGGTATATGCTGCGGCGTTTTGGCAGGTGTTGGCGCGATTATAGGCTTCATTATATCAAGAACCGAATATGCGGATTTGTCAGAAACAGGCGCATACTGTGCGGGTGCCGCTGTCGGTGGCGCGGTTGCAGGTCTTGTCGCAGTAGGTCTTATATTTGCGTCGTGTTGGGCGCTCGTGCCGATTATCGGCTTGGCTATTATAATCGGCTGTATTATAGGTATTAAGGCAATCAACAAGGGATTCCAAAATCACGTATACGCTCGCAATCAGGAAGTTATGCGCCACGTAAACGCTAAGGCAAGCGACTTCAAGTCACAGCAGTTTAATGCTATTGAAGACTGTAAAACAGGTATACGTACATATAACCGAAGGATAAGCTCGTTTGCATCGGCAAACGGAATCGACCTTGTAAGTATCGGCATTGACGGCGATACCGCCGATATGATAAGAAGAAACCGCACCGACGACTTCGCGTATGAAGCGATTGACATTGACGATAGAGTAAACTCCGTAGCGGACAATATCAGTGGCTATTATGGAACTACAAAGTCAAGAGTGAGGAAGGCAAAGCTCATCACGGCACTGTTTGATATCGTTTTGCTTGCTATTGCCGCAGTCGCAGTTTTCCTTTCGCTCAACTGTACGCAGGTATATCAGACGTTGCATTGGGGTGTGATTCTCGGTGTTGGCGTAGGCGTGCTTGTCGTTTCAATCCTCATACTTATATTCGGCAAACGCAATATCCGTTTGCGCGGCTTGTCCGTCGTGTTTATGATAATATCAGTTCTGTGTATAGGCTGGCTTCTTTTGTCGCCTATGGTGTTCGGCATAAAGATTGAGAATGCGAATGGACTGAATACGGTTGCAAATTGCATCGCCGCAAAATATGAACTCAAAGACGATATAGATTGCGCCGACGTTGAGATTAAGAGTACGAAGTATTTCAGAGGCGAGTTCAACGGCAACGGTTACACGATTTCCAATTTGACGGTTGAAGGACCTTGGATAACGCACAACGAAGGCGAGATATACAACTTGAAGTTCGCAGATTTGTACGTCAAGGGAGTGCAGGGTGACGCGTACTACGCAGGTCTTATCGAATCAAACGGCGGCAACGCATCAATCCACCATATAGGTGTATACAATGCGAATTTGTACTCATACGGCGGCACTACCGCGTTGCTCGTCCACTATAACTATGGAAGTGTATCGCAGATATTCGTTGACGGACTCAGCGTCAACGTCAGCAACTACGAGAGCGGCTCGTCGTTGGAGGTGGGCGGTATAGTCGGCTATAACTCGGGTACGATGAGCGAGTGCGCAATAGAAAACTCTACATTCTCAGTTGAAGTGGCGTCCATAAAGACTTTCATCGGCGGACTGTGCGGAAATATCGGATACGGCACCATAACTGATTCTTACGCGTACGGACTTACGATAAATATGTCGGACGGCTATTGTAGCGGCATTGCAGGCACCTGTTCCGAGGCTACTGTTGAGCGTTGCTACGTTGACAAGGTTACGGCGCGCAATTCCGTTTTGAGAGGCATCGTAGGTTACGTTTATAACAAGCTTGAAGTTTCAAACTGCTATGCGAAAAACCTGTCTGACGTGTGCGCGACCGATTCGTACTATTACACGAAAGTTGATGAAACCGACTACTACTATTCAAACTCTTACAGTCTTACGGATGCGTATTTTGTGAGAAATTATTTGGACTTCACAAGTGACGTATGGCATATCGATAGCGGCGTTCGCCCAACGCATAAGTGGGACTTTACGTATGAGCCATATTCAAAGGAATCCATTATGGCTCGCCTTGAAATGGCTGATTACACCGTTAGGATATCATATCCAAGTATTTCGGCATTGTCGGGTGGTACAAAGTGGTATATTGACGCAAACACGACTGATTATTATGGCAACTATCAATACGTGTCCGTGCGCAAGTTTGAATCCGAAGAAGCCGCCATCGAATATGAGAATAACTGGAAAGAGTTTAGCAGTAATATGACGCGCGTTGGCAGTATCGTAATGTACGGTTCAATGAACGGCGTTTTGGCGGCTATGCCATATGAGAACAAATTGAATATTTTATAAGTCATAAAATCGCATTGATAAATCAAAATCGTCGCTTTAAGCGGCGATTTTGATTATATAAACCAATTTATTGGTACATTTATGAGTTTTATATTAAACAAAATATGTCATAATTTTTTCGTTTCAATGGCGGCAAATTCTTTCGCTACGCGGCGATAGTTGAACAGCAATTTGAAGAAGTAACCAAACGACTTAAACGAGTATTTGAATATCGCGGACTTTTTAATTTCAGTGACGAAGCCCTTGCCGCTCAGCGGATTGAAATGAAGCACCTTTTTCTTCATAAACAGGTCGCGTATGCAGTATCTCGTCATATCGACAACCGCAATATTCTTTTTGAAGAAGCATTTTGGGATAAAGTATTCGATAAGCGAAACGACGTCCCTTGCGCCCCAATCAGTGAGTGACGTCGGGGGATTGTCGGTTATCTCTATGCCGTACTCCGCTTTGATTTCTTCCTTTGTAAGAAAGCGCGGACAGTACTTGCGAAGCTCCATATGATTTGCGCCGCTGTCAAGATTCAAGAAATAGTCTGCGCCCTTCAAGAAATCGTCGTACGCCTTAAAGCGCAAATCTGCGGCAAAGTATCTTTGCAGGAGCAGAGTCTTGCCTATGCCAAGGAACAGTTTTTTCCAGTTTGCAAAGAAGCCGGTTCCGTTTGGATAGCGCGCGCTTAAAATAAGCTCGTTGCGCCTTATATAATATTCCATTTCAGGGCTGTACTTATTGTCAAAGCTCTCGTGCCACACGGCGATTCCCGACGTGACGATTATATGCTCCGTGGCTCGTAGACCATATTCAATGTCGTCGCAGCGTATAAAGAATGGGAGCGGATAGCCGTGTTTTTCCACGCAACTCGTTGGCATACACATATAATACCAACCGTTATAGTTTGGCTCAATGTCCTCCTCGTTGCCGCATATTGTGTTTGCCTCTCTTGCGTCAAGGCGATGACGGCGTTGACTTATCAAATTGTTTTTCCAGTCTGCGCCGAGTTCCTTTTGAAGATACGGACAGTCAAGCGAGAGCATTGCGCCGCCAATGGAAGCATTCTTGTATTCGTCGTTTAGGACGGAGAGCATAGCTGCTGTTCTTTGAAGGATATTTACGTCAAACAGTATGTCGTCATCCATAAGCAGAAAGTGCGTATAGTCGCGCGAACAAACCTCTTTGATACCACGCGTGAATCCGCCGCTTCCACCGGTATTTTCGTTTGGAATTACGGTGAAGCCTTCGCCGAAATCATCATTTACGGTGCGTGCATTGTCTACTATGAAAACGTCGAAAAACCTTTCATCTAATGAATTTGCATATTCGGATAAATTTGCAATATTACGGCGCAAATACTCTTCGCGTTTATACGTGCAAATGACGATTCCAAGCTTTATATTGCGTTTTTGTACAATTGAAGTCCAGCTTCCGCCAAGTAGCGTGCAATCGCTATGCGCAGTAAAAGAGAAGTATAAAAAGCCTTTGTCGGGAATATTTGTGATATCAAACGTGAGTTCGTCATTGCCGCTGACCTGTTTCTCAACAATCAGTTCACGCTCATTATCCGAAATATATCTGTAAATTTGTGCGGTACCGCTACCGTCAATATTAAGCTTCAACGTGACGGTGCGGACAGTAGTATGCTTTTTGTATTTGATGTGTGAAAAGCTGTTGAAATACGTGTCAAACGTGACGGTGCTTCCGCCATTCAAAAATACGCCGTTCTCGCGCCTATCGCCTCCGCGATAGTACAGCTCGCTAAGGCTACAAACGCCGTCCTTTGGGAATGTAAGCTTATAAAGTAGCACGTAGTTCCTTCTGAGCAAGCATTAGCGCACGCTCAATCACTTTGTCCATATCGTAATATTTGTATTCACCGAGTCTGCCGACGATGATGACATTCTTGTTTTCAAGCTTTGCGCGATACTTTTCATAAAGCGCGTTGTTCTTTTCGTCGTTGATGGGGTAGTACGCTTCCGCGCCGTCCGTCCACTCGGCGGGGTACTCGTAGCTTATGACGGTGCAATCCGATTTCACACCCGTGAAATGCTTATGCTCGATTATTCTCGTATACGGCGTTTCTCTATCCGTATAGTTGACTACGGCGTTGCCTTGGAAATCCTCTTGGTCGAGTTTCTTTTCAACGTGGTTGATTGTGCGGTATTCGAGCTTTCCGTCCTCGTATCCAAAGAACTCGTCTATCTTACCCGTAAACAGCACTTTGCCGAACGTGTCGGCTGTGCTACCTATAAATTCAAAGTAATCCGTGTTGAGTTTTACTTCTATTCCGTCAAGCATATTCTCAACCATAGCGGTGTAGCCATCTATCGGAATACCTTGATACTTTGCGTTGAAGTAGTTGTTGTCGTAGGTGAAGCGCAATGGCAGGCGTTTGATGATGAATGAGGGAAGCTCCTTGCAGTCGCGCCCCCACTGCTTTTCAGTGTAGCCCTTGACAAGCTTTTCATATATATCGCGTCCCAACATTTTGAGAGCCTGTTCTTCGAGGTTTTTAGGTTCGTCAAGGTGTAGGTCTGCAATCTGTGCGGCTATCTTTGCCTGTGCCTCCTCTGCGGTTTTTACTCCCCACATCTGCTCAAAGGTGTTCATATTGAAGGGCAGATTGTACCTTTCTCCCTTGAAGTTTGCAATAGGGCTGTTTACAAAGCCGTTGAATGTGGCAAAGCGGTTCACATACTCCCACACGCTATCGTCGTTAGTATGGAAGATATGCGCACCGTACTTGTGTACGTCAATGCCGTACTGCCTTTCTGTGTAGATATTACCTGCGATATGTCCGCGTTTTTCAATGACGAGGCATTTCTTTCCTGCGTCCGTCATCTCTCTTGCAAATACTGCGCCCGTAAGCCCTGCGCCTACGATAAGGTAATCGTACTTCATATCAATCCTCAATATTGCTTAGTGTTTGCAATATCGGTCAAATTATAGCACATAATGGCTCATTATGTCAATTTTGACATAGCGCAAGGGATATTCCTTCCTTAATAGTTTTTTATATAGTGTAAAGTCGGCGATTATTGACTTATACTCAAATAGATGTTAGAATTGTGTATATACTATTATGTGTAATTGAAATCTCAATTGCATTTGCCGCAGAGCGCGGCGAGGACAAATAGGTATTACCTCGATGAGCATAAGCAGAAAGACAAAAGTTAAATCAATGGCGAACGCGCTTCAATTCAGGAAGTCGGTTGTCATACTCGGTTCGATGGTGCAGAAGAACATCAAGAACCAGTATCGCCGTTCGGTTTTGGGTATAATCTGGACGGTACTCAATCCTCTCCTCAATATTCTCGTCATGTGGTTCGTCTTTGCCAAGATATTCGGCATGTCTCTTATCCACA
>CAMWIB010000078.1 GCA_947174215.1 uncultured Clostridia bacterium | reverse complement strand
CGTGAGCGAGGAGCTTGTCGCCGTCAAGTACGAGTACGTCAACGGGCAGATTTTCAGATTTTTCAAACGTGAGATTTATCGTGTTGTTGTCGATGTTAGGAACGATAGTTACGTCCTTAATGTGAGCGGCGGGCATACTTTCAAGCCAAACGCTCTGCCAGATACCAGATTGCGGAGTGTACCAGATTCCGCCGCGCTTGGTCGCTTGCTTGGCGTGAGTGTGGTAGGACGTATCCGACGGGTCTGTTACGGAAAGCGTAATTACGTTTACGCCGACTTTTATGGCTCTGCTTACGTCGAAGGAGAAGGGCATATATCCGCCCTTATGCTCGCCGATTATGACACCGTTGAGCTTGACCTCGCAGGCAAAGTCAACCGCGTCGAAGTGAAGAATTGTGCAGGCGTTCAAAAAACTCTGCGGCACTTCGAACGTGCGGTGATAATAGAGTACGTCGTCGGGAGTGACGGTCGTACCCTCGGGAAGTCCCGAAAGCAATGATTCGGGTGAATACGGAACAAGTATCTTGCCCTGATAGTTGCCCTTAAACGTTTCGCTCTTGCGCAAGATGGCGTAGTCCCACTTGCCGTTGAGCGTCATATAGCTATCTCTCGCAAATTGCGGACGCGGATACTCCGAAAGGGGAGTTTCGCTTACTTCAAAAGGTGTACGAAGTCTGACTGTTTTCATAATTCCCTCCATAGATGAAGCTATTATATCATAACTACGCGCGCGTAACAAGAGTAAACGCAAATTTTTTGCGGCGTAATTGACCTCTACGACATACTGTGATACAATGAAAATATCCTTTGGAGGTGACGTATGAAACTGTTTATTGGTTCAGATATACACGGCTCGGAAGCGAATTTGCTCAAATTTTTGAATATCGTAGACGCCGCCGCGAAAAGCGACCCTGACGTGAATATAGCCTTGCTCGGCGACATATACAACCACGGTCCGCGCAACCCATTCCCGGAGGGCTATGCGCCTATGAAGGTCGCCGCACTTCTCAATGCGAGGAAGGACTATATTATGGCGATAAAGGGCAACTGCGACAGCGAGGTTGACCAGATGATAAGCGAGTTTGAGATTGGCACGGACTGCACCTGCGAATGGCTTGGTTATACGCTTCATTTCACGCACGGTCATAAGTGCAATCCAGAGTTGCCGATAAAGGACGCGAAGGACAGCGATATCGTGTTCTACGGGCATTTCCACAAGCCTACACTTACGGTGTCCGACGGAGTGCTGTATATATGCGTCGGCGCGCTCGGGCTTAGCGCAAACGGAGTGCCGCGTTCTTACGCGGTGATTGACGAGCATAAGCTTGCCGTAAAGAACCTTGATAACGGAAATACGATAATCGAGGTAGCGTTGCAACAATAATGCGATAGCGGTAGAGCGGTATGCTCTAAATTAAATAGAAAGGCAACAGAATAATAGAGGGAAAAATATTACAATACAGTAAAAGTGGCATTGCAAATCGCAATGCCACTTTTGTATTTTTGATTTTGAATTAAGCTTTGAATATTATTCATTATCCGCAACTTTTTCATTATTCACTATTATTTCTTCACTCGTTTCATTATCCACTACTTCTTCACTTTTCACTGTTGCTTCTTCACTCATTTCGTTATCCGCAACCTCTTCACTATTCACAATTACTTCTTCACTAATACTGTGTTCTCCGTCTATGCTTGAAAGTCGCTTATATTCTTCGTCTGCGGCAATCTTGCGCTTTTCACGCGTGTAGCGGAAGAGGGCGAACAGCGCGCAAATTCCGATACCCACGAACAAATACGCAGAGCCTACCGAGCCGCCAATCTTAGTTACGCCGAGTATGATTGAAAGCACGGTGATGATTGCCGTCGGGATAAGCGCGAGCTTTGGATTCTTTGCGACGTACTTGCCGCCGAGCGAGCCGAACAGAGCGTATACCACACAGGAGAATGCGGGCATAATCCACGACGCCTTTTCAACTACGCTCCTAAGATTGCTCACCGCAAAGCAGAGTACGAGTATTGCAACGATGACTACCGTCACGAGCGTGCTTGTCGCAACGGCGATAGTGGATACGACCTCATGCTCTTCGGAGCCGTTTTCGGTCGGGTATATTTCGTGCGCCTTTACTACGCATGGTATTTTGAGATTTGAGAGGTTGCCTGTAAGGAACGCAAGATACTCGCTGTTTGTGCCGAGCATTGGCGCGTATATTATCGGTTCGGCTATGCCAGAGAGAAAGTTTATTATAAACGGAATTATGACAGCCGAAGTGCCGAAAACTTTCCAATCGGGAGTTACGCCGTAATGCACGCCGATGGCGATAGGAATGGAGATGAACAACACTATGCCGAGTGCCATCCATATTCTGCCGAACAGGTGATATTTGAAATTGAAGTTTCTTGGAGCTACTTGTCTTTTCATTTTACACCTCCTCACATCAGCGCCGCGAGTGCGGATACTGCGGCTTCGGTTGGAATCGTGGGAACGTTGTACTTCGTCGCGCAGTAGCTGATAATTGCAACCACCGCCATTGCGATAATCATACTCAGCGGAGTAGCGAAGCTGTCAAGCCACTTTACGTTGAACTTCGTAATTAGCAGGTCAAAGACGTACATAAGTATCATCGCAATGATAAGCGCAATGAAGTTGTAATACGCGTCTATGTATTTGGCGTTGCCCGACCAAGAAGTTATGCTCATTGCAAGATAGCCAATCGTCATACCAATAAACGTAATCTGAAAGACGAGTTCGCCAATATTTACTCCGCCTTTTTTAACGCCGCCGCCTGCGGTCTTTGTGAGGAGTACGCCAACCTTTGACTGTAAGCGGCGATAGAATATAAGCACGAGAATTGGTCCAGACATAATTGCAATCGTCATAACCGTTGCAATAGTCACCATATCCTTTGCCGTCATTCCGTTTGCCATAAGGTCGCCGAGCGAGCCTGCGATTGCCGTCGCCGCGCCGTCCGCCATCTGCGTTTCGTACTGCAACGAGCCTATGACTGAAAGCCTTATCGCGGGGAACGCTACGCCGAGCGAGCCTACGAGCGTAACGATGCCGAGCGCAATACCGATTGCCGGAAGTATCGTAAACGACACGGACGAGGTTATTACTTTTTTGACCTTAACCATATCCATGCCAAGCTTCTTCGCGCGAAGTATTGCCGTCACGAGATAGAATACGGCGAGCGCGATTATGAACGCGAGTACGATGCCGTATAGCACGTACATTATGGGGTCGTCAAGATGAAATCCTGCGCATAAGGCGTTTGCAAACATATAAAACTCCCTTTGTTTTTATAAAGTAATTGTACAACCGTATGCGGAATCTGGCAATCAAATGAAAGTCGAAATATGTCGAACGCGCGGAATTAAAGTGTTACTTTCAATAAACAAGCCGTATGTTTTCCATAAAAGTCACAAAATTATAAAAGTTTTCAAAGCCTCTACGTTCAATGCGGCGTCGCGCTATTTTTACAAATATAGAGAAAAAGATTGAATTATGACATTTCCAGTGATACAATAAAAATATCATAAACCCTTGTTTTCAGGAAGTTGTAGAACATTGCGCGTAAAGTGCCGTATGAACGGGGGGTGTCAGCGGACGAAGAGCTTTCGCTTGCGGTGCAATGTTCACTCCCGCTTCACTTTTGCGAGAAGTGCTTCCGTGGAGGTGCTTTTTTGATTTACAGCGAAGCAATTGATTATATCCGCAATATCGAGCGCGGCGGTTCGGACTACGGCATAGAACGTATGCGCGAGCTTTTGGATTTGCTTGGTAGCCCCGATGAGAAGTTGAAATTCGTACACGTAGCGGGTACGAACGGCAAAGGCTCAGTTTGCGCGTACCTTACGTCTATACTTAAAGATAGCGGATATAAGGTAGGCACGTACAACTCGCCGTCGGTATTCCGCTACAACGAGCGGTGGTCGATTGGCGGCGAAATACTGCGCGACGAACTTGTTGCAAAATATCTCACCGAGGTAAGAGAGGTTATAGAGCAAGAGAGCGCTACACGCAAGTTTTGCCCAACCGCATTCGAAATAGAAACGGCGGTTGCTATGCTCGCGTTTTTAGAGCAGGGCTGTGATATAGCCGTTCTCGAAACGGGACTCGGCGGACGGTGGGACGCGACAAATGCGATACGCAAAAAAGAACTTGCAGTCATAACCCCGATAGGGCTTGACCATTGCGCATTGCTTGGAAATACGCTTCACGACATAGCTTCTGAAAAGGCGGCAATAATAAAGGACGTAGCCGTCACGTGCGAGCAGTGCGAAGAGGTTATGCACGAGATTTTCCATCCGTATCACATCATTAACGGACAGCGTGTAGATGTCAAAGCGGACGTAAAATTATGTCATAGCGCAAGGCTTATATCCCACGACGTAAACGGTCAGAAATTCGAGTACGGCGGCAGAGCTTACGAGATATCGATGCTTGGCGAGCATCAGCTTCAAAACGCTTCTATCGCAATCTGCGCGGTGGAGGAGCTACGCAAAAAGGGGTGGAATATTCCCGAATACGCGCTCGCAAACGGCTTGAAGGATATGGTGTGGCACGCAAGACTCGAAGTTGTGAAAAATGCGCAAACTAAGTTTAACATAGACGTTCCACAGGGAAAAACACTCGTTTTTGACGGAGCGCACAATCCGCACGGTGCGACGGCGCTTGCAAAAGCTATCAAAGATTACTTTGGCGGTATGAGCGTTCACTTGGTTGTGGGTATGCTTGCGGATAAGGACGTTGACGGGGTTATAGAATTGCTTGCGCCGCTTGCCACGAGAGTCACGACTGTCACACCGCCGTCGCCGCGTGCGCTTGACAAAGATAAGCTAAAAGAAAAAATTGTGCCGTACGTTGACTGCGATTCTTGTGACACAATACGCGGCGCAGTACAGAACGCACTCGATAAGGACTGTGATGTCGCGGTGCTGTGCGGCTCGCTTACGCTGTTTGGCGCACTGTCATAATTTGCGAGCTGTAATAATGGCGCAGTACCGTGGCGGTGCGCGCGTGTCGCAGTTTTATATGAATGTGTTGCAATGTAAATTTGATGGGTATTAAAATACCCGCACTGCAAATTTGGAGGTCAATATGGTTGACAAACAAAAGATTGAAGAGGCCGTAAGGCAAATTCTTGAAGCAATAGGTGAGGACCCAAACCGTGAGGGACTTTTGGATACGCCCGCACGAGTTGCGAGAATGTACGAGGAGATAACCTGCGGCTATAATATGCAAGCGTCCGAGCCGCTTTCGCGCACATTTGAGTCGGAGGGTAGCTCGCTCGTGATAGAGCGCGATATTGCCTTTTCTTCCACGTGTGAGCATCATTTGATGCCCTTCTTTGGTAAGGTGCATATTGCGTACGTTTCGGAAGGAAAGGTCGTAGGACTTTCGAAGCTTGCAAGGACGGTTGACGTATTTGCAAAGCGTTTACAGTTGCAGGAGCGGCTGACTTCTCAGATTGCAAATAGCATATATAGCGAGCTTAATGCGAAGGGCGTTATGGTCGTGATTGAAGCGGAGCATACCTGTATGACGGCGCGCGGAGTGAAGAAGGTCGGCTCAAAGACGGTGACTTCAAAAATATTGGGTAAGATTCCAAGCGAGGTTAAAGCCGCGCTTATGGAGGAGAACCAAAAAACGAGGGTGCGTATTTCTGTCGCTTATACACATATGACG
>CAMWIB010000077.1 GCA_947174215.1 uncultured Clostridia bacterium | reverse complement strand
GGGGCGCACAGTACGGCGGATATCCACCGCAGTATCGCTATCCATATTCTCAGTATCCGCAGGGCGGCTATTATCCCGACGACCCGCATAGGCAGATGCCGCCAATAGTTCAGCCCGTAGCGTTCGTGCCGTACGTTACGCAGGACCAGCCGCTCGTTCAGTATACGCAGGGCGGCGCCGCCACCTCGGCAAGCGTGGAGAAGTACGTTGAGTCATACGTTGATGAAAACGATACCCGTTTCTCACGCTCGAAGAAAAGAAGGTAAGCGATTATGGCAAATGCAGACAATCGCAATAAAGGAAGGCACGTAGACGAGTCCGGTATAAGGCTTGCGCCAACGCCTATGCGCAATGCCGCGTATCACGTTATGCCGTCGATAAGGCAGGATTTCGTCATACAGCCTCATATTGAGATTGAGGAGCAGGAAGCCGAGGAAACGCGCCGCGAAACCACTGAAAACGACTTTCAGCCAAAGACCGAGGACAGGAGCAAAAAGTGGAAGCGCCGCAAGCGCAACAAGAATGCGGTTATCGGCTCAATTATGCTTTTCTTTACGCTCGTTATGCTCTTGCCGTATATTCTCGGCGTTGCGGGAGTGTGGATAGATAAGCTGTCATTCAGATTCGTACCGAGGCAGTTCGGCGCGCTGTACAACATAGTTGAGGCGTTCAAGCAGACGGCACGTCTTGATTGGCACGGGGCAGAGGTCGGAAGAATTTGGATTCAGACGATACCCAGTGTCGTGTTGTTTGGGGGAATAGTGTTCCTCGCTATAAATATGATAAAGTCCGTGTTTGCAATATTCTTTGCGGTCAATCCCGTAAGGTATATGGCAAGCTCGGTGATATACTTGCTCTGCGTGCTTGCGATGTTCATTGCCTCGCTCGTGGGTGCAAGCGTAATTGGAATTGAGAAGATTGATTTCATAAACGACTTTATAAAGGGCTATCATACGAGCGAGATGTTCAGTCTTGTCTTGTTTGCCGTCGGATACTTTATCGCGTCGCTTATATGCACGCTGATAAATTCCGACAAGTACGGCTATATCGATTAACCGTAACGTACGGCTAATGCTACTGATTAGCAGTTCAGGTGCGTTTCATCAATTAGCCATCGTGCGCGCCGTCGCACAGGAGGAAAAAATATGGCAAAAAAGGAGCGTAATACCGAGGTCGACGTCGAGTTCGCCAGAGAGCTTGAAAAGCCTGTCGAAGCCGAGATGTACAGACCTCCCAAAGCCGAGTCCGACACGGACGCTACCGTAATGAAACAGGTTGGCGTCGGCGGTCCCGTGCCTATAATTGCGCCTAAGCACAACACCATACAGCTTCAACCAATCATCGTTCCGCTTGCGGTCGTACCGTATATGACGCAGGACAGCAACGTCCTTCGTACGGACGGCAAGCAGGCAGGCGGCTACGTTCCAAACGACGAGTACGGCGAGGATACGCAGTTCGAGTCTGTTTCGGGTAGCAAGAAGAAGGGTAAGGAAAAGGCGGGCAGAGGCGGCCGCGGGGTTCAGTGGCAGAGAATTTTTGCAGTCATTATGTTCGTTGTGGCGGCGTTCTTGCTGTTGCCCTTCCTCATATCCTACTCGTCCGACCATATCGGCAATCTGCAACTCACCGAAATGAACTTTATCGGAATGATAAAGCATTGGGTTGAGGCGAAGAGTATAACTATAACGAGTCCAGAGGACCTCGTATATATTGCGGTTCCCGTGTTTACGGCGGCGATACTCGTGACGGCGGCGATATGCCTTATATCAGGCAGATTCAACGGACTTCCCATTGCTATACTGTCATTCATTGATATAGCGTGCCTCGTCGTTCTGCTTGTATGGAACATCGTGGAACACAGGTTCGTTGCAAGCGCAAAGGTCGCGTTCATCATTGCTCTCGTTGAAAGTATTATCGTCTTCGTGCTGGCGGTGGTATTCAATATCATATCCAACCATATCGAGGACAGCTCGGAGCAAAGAGAGAAATACGGCAAAGAAATCTGATATAAACATTCAAAGGTGGGCGTTTACGCGCCCATTTTTGTTGGAATAGGTTCCCAAACGCCCACAATGGGTCCCCGCGAAACCTCATCGTGGTCCACACAAACGTCCCTGTTTGCGGGGTGATTTTTGTGGGTAAATTTGTGGGGTTCAACAAAGTATTGCGCAAAGGCGCAGGTGTAAAATGTCACTCAAACTCGTATCACTCGCAAGCGGAAGCAAGGGTAATGCCACGCTTATATTTTCAAAAAACACTGCGCTCCTTGTCGACGCAGGTATTACGTTTTCGCGCCTATGCGATGAGCTGAAAGCGTTCGGGCTTTCGCCGTCGTCGCTTGACGGAGTGGTGATAACGCACGAGCATAGCGACCACGTAAAAGCGGTGCCGAAGCTTAGCTCATATACGAGAGTGTACTCACATCCGCTCACGGTGAAGAAAATATACGAGAAAGTCGGGGATATAAAGAACGTAGCGGACGTAGATAATTATGAGGGCGGTTTTACGGTTGGCGATATAGAGGTTACGCCGTTTCGCATTCCGCACGACGCCGAGTATCCTTTGGCGTATTCGTTCAGAGTAGGCGAGGCAAGATGTAGCGTTGCGACGGATATAGGCGTGCCTACTCTCGGGGTGCTTCGCAATATCAAGGACAGCAGCGTTGTTTTGCTCGAATCGAACCACGACGTGACTATGCTAAAAGAGGGCAAATATCCGCCATACCTCAAAGCGCGTATTCTGTCTGATAAAGGACACCTCTCAAACGACAGTACGGCAAGGATAGTGAGCAAGTTGTCGGGGCATAGCGAGGTAAGACAGCTGATACTCGGACACATCAGCGAAAACAACAATACCGAGCAGTGCGCCTACGACACGGTACACAGTATGCTCGAAGCCCTTGGCGATGACAAAATAAATCTGCACGTCGCCACGCAGTATAAGAGAAGCGAGGTTTTTGAGACTCTATGAGAAAGACGATTTTGGCAAGCGAAAGCTCCTCAATATATTTGCTCGGAATATGCGCAGGTACCTTGCTTGCGCTGTTTGCTTCACTCATATTGACGCGAGTATCCGCAGGCTTCGGCGGTATGAGCGTGCAGGACTGGGTTAGCTATGTAATAATGCAGGTCGGATTTATTGCGACCTCGTTTATATATGCAAGAGTGAGAAGGGTGGACGAGTTTGCGGTTGCGCGTATTCGCAAGCCAAGAAGCGTAAAACAGCTTATACTCACTCCGTTTATCGCAATAGCTACCATTTTGGTATTTCTTCCGCTCGCAAATCTGTGGACGGCGTTCCTTGACCTTATTCACGTAAGTGCAAGCGTGAGTACGCCGGTGCGCGGCGACGTAGGAGCGTATTTTCTGTCGCTTATTATAATGGCGGCGTTGCCTGCATTCGGTGAGGAATTGCTCATGCGAGGCAACGTATTTCACGGACTGTCTACGAGAAACATCTGGTTTGGCATACTTATGTCCGCGTTGTTTTTCAGCCTTATGCACGCAAACCCCGCGCAGACGGTGCATCAGTTTGGTTTAGGCATTGTGCTTGCGCTTGTGATGACGCTTAGCGGCTCGCTGTGGGCATGCGTACTCGTGCATTTCTTCAACAACTTCATATCGCTCACACTTACGTCATTTATGCCGCAGGTGGACGTGATTTATTATAGGCTCGGTTACTTCAATTGGCTCACGGGTGCGGCAAGCGTTATAGTGGGACTCTTTATCCTCATATCGTTGCTCTACGCTATGTACCGTATGGGCGATAAGAAGGAGGGCGGCAATTTCAGGATTGTGGACGACGGAATCGTGTACGACGAGTTTACTTTGCTCACCGCCGTACCGACTGGCAAATGCCATTTTGTAAAAGACTTCTTTTCATTCATCAAATCATTATTTACTGCAAACGGTTGGCGTAGGCTTACGAGAGTGCTTGCAGGGAAAAACGAGATAGAGTGCGTCGGAAAGGCACAGTCTATGATAGGCGTATGGATTGCGCTCGCAATCGTGATTGCGTATTGGCTGTTTGCGTTTATTGCGAGTTTGCCGTTCTTCTCGGGTTCGGGGTTGCTATGACGAAGCGAAATACGATAGGCTTTATATATTTTGCGATAGTCATTGCTACGCTACTTTTGCGCATAGCGTCCTCGCTTGACGTGTACTCTGCGCTTGGCATAACCGACTCCGACGCTTTTTACAGTTGCATTGTACAAATACTAATCTTTGGCGTAATGACGGTTACGCTCTATATGCTCACAGTCGGCAGAAGAGAGGGGTTACTCTCGTTTAAGATAGATTTCGGCGTGCGCAAGGTTTCACCGAAGAATTGTCTTCGCGTGCTTGTCATTGCAGTTTGCATGATAGTCGTATCAATGGCTATATCTTTCGTATGGCAGATGGTGCTGAGGCTTATGGGCTTCACGCATATATCCTCGCCTACCGATTACACCGATATAGGCGTGCTTATCCGCGAGCTTGCGCTCGTCGCGCTGTTGCCCGCTTTGTTTGAGGAGCTTGCGCACAGAGGACTCATATATGCGGGTTACAGGGAGTGCGGCTGGAAGTTCGTGCTTATAAGTGCGCTGTATTTCTCACTTATGCACCAAAACATAGTGCAGACGGGCTACACATTCTTTGCGGGCGTTACTATGGCGCTAGCAATGTACTATACAGGCTCGATTTTCCCGGGAATCTTTATGCACTTCCTCAACAACGCCGTATCCGTTATAAGCGGTTATGCCTCTCAGAACGGCGGAATCTTTTCTTTCATCGTAGATATTGAAAATTTCATATACGGCTCGTTCCTCGGTCTTGTTGCGGGATTTGTGCTTACCGTCGCTTGCGCGGCGATAATGGTACTTATGTTTTTGCGTATGCGTAAGGACGCTGTTAAAAATGAGATAATTTCGGGCGTATGGTTTGAAACGAATAGCAGCGTTGTTCCGCTAAGCAAGGACGTGCCGTTTATACTTACGATAGTGATTGGCGTGCTTGCAACGCTGTTCAGCTTCGTGTGGGGAATGATGAGATGAAAATAAATATACTCGCAATAGGCAAGGTCAAGGAAAGCTATTTTTCAGGCGCAGTGGACGAGTATATCAAGCGTTGCTCACGCTACGGCGACGTGAAGGTGATAGAGCTTCCAGACGCGCCGCAGGGCAAGAGTGCGGAGGAACAAAAGCGTATCGAGAGTGCGCGGCTTCTTGAAAAAGCAAAGGGATATATCGTCGCTATGGACGGGGGCGGCGAGATGATTTCAAGCGACGGGCTTGCTTCGCTCATTGCCGCAAAGGAAGGCGACGGCACTAAGGAAATATCCTTCCTCATCGGGGGCAGTCACGGACATACCGACGAGCTTAGGGAGAGGGCAAACGCCGTCATTTCATTTGGCAGAATAACCCTTCCTCATCAGCTTTTCAGAGTTGTGCTTGCAGAGCAGATATACCGCGCGTTGACTATCATTTCAGGCACACCATATCACAAATAACGCATTTCGTGCGATTGAAACTTGTGTAGTTGCTGAGATGATTGTTGGGTTAGGCATAACTGTTAGTGAGTTGAATGACATAATTTAAGCAATAAATATAGAACTGACATACTGAAATAGATTTTATATACTGATGATTACAAATAAAATGGCGATTTGATATGTATGACGAAAAATTTATGACAATGGCTATTGGGCTTGCTAAGCAG
>CAMWIB010000076.1 GCA_947174215.1 uncultured Clostridia bacterium | reverse complement strand
GCTTATCATAGTGATAAATTCTTCAAGAGTCCCTGCATATCCAAGCTCCGCCGCACGAGCGTATGCCGCGTCCATAGTATATACAGCTCCCCATTCCGATGACGGTTGATTATTATTTTCAACATTGGTTTTGTCGCACGCAACGAATACGAGCATACATACGATTATCAATATCAATGAGAAAACTATAAATAAAGATTTCTTTTTCATAGCACAACCTCCTTATACAAAATGAGTTGATTGGTTTAATATTTAATTTAATTAGTGCGTAAACACATTTGTTTATATAATTATATAGTCTTTATACATAAAAATCAATCATCAGTTTGCTTATCAGTAGTTGGCTACGATTTAGCGAATTAAATTTATAAAGTTGTTCGTTGTATATTCCTATCCTTTTGAAAAATACTAAGAGAAAATCGGAGGAATTATGACCACAGCAGGTATTGTCAGAAGAATTGATGAACTGGGGCGTATCGTCATTCCAAAAGAGATGCGCCGTACTATGCACCTTAAAGAGGGCGATGAGATGGAGATACTTTCAAGCGGTGACGCGCTTACGCTCAGGAAGTACAGTAGCTTTGAGAGCGTATTGCCGATAATCAGGTCGGCGGCGAAGCTGCTTGCGACGGCTACGGACGCGAACGTGATTTTTGTAAACACCACGGAAGTTACGGTTGCAGAGGGTAAGGATAAAAAATATTATCATTCCGCGCCGCTCAGCGAGGAGTTTATGAACAAGGTGCGCTCTCGCCGCACGGAAGTGCTTCACGGCGAAGATATAAAGGGTATGTTTGCAGATAGAGACGCGAACTGCGCGTATTGCGTGCTTGAACCTGTCATCGTAGGCGGCGACCTTATCGGCGCGGCGGTGCTTATGCTTTCGGGCTTGCCGAGCGATATAGCTCGCGCATACCTTCATTTTTGCGTAGAACTCATTGCCGCGGCTTTAATGTGATATGTCGAGAAAGAGCAAGGTAAACGCGATAAAGAATAATAAGGGGCGAATGCTGTCAAGTGCGGCGGTGCTTGCAATTGGAAGCGTAATTGCAAAGGCACTCGGCGCTCTTTACCGTGTGCCGCTTACCAATATACTCGGCGCAGAGGGTATGGGAATGTATCAGCTTGTATTCCCTGTCTTTGCGCTATTTATGGTGCTTGCAACGGCGGGTATTCCCACCGCGCTTTCGCGTATGGTGGCGGAAAAGCGCGCTGAGGGCGTATCTGCTAAAAAGTACCTTGTTGCCGCAATACTCGTGCTTGCTACGCTTGGCACGGTGTTTGCGCTTATCACGTTTACGCTTGCAGGTAAGATAGCCGCGTGGCAGGGTAACGCACAGACGAAAAGCGGCTTTATGATTGTCGCTCCGACGATTATTCTCGTTAGCTTAATCGCAGGGTTCAGAGGTTGGTTTCAGGGGGAGATGTATATGCTTCCCACCGCGCTATCAAACATAATAGAGCAGGTGGTAAAGCTCGCCGTCGGCATAGGCTTGTCTGCGGCGTTTATATCCCGCGGAGTTACGGCGGCGGTGAACGGTGCGCTTTTAGGTATTGCAATATCCGAGGTGTGCGCGCTCGGCTATCTCATCATTACCTATATAGTCAGAGGGCGCAACCTCAAAGCCGAAAAGATAGGCGTAAGCCGCGAGGACGCGAGGGCGATGTTTAGAGTGGCTTTCCCAATCGCGCTCGTTGCGGTGCTTATGCCGCTATCAAGCTTTTTTGATAGCGTAATTTTGGTGAACGTATTGAAGTGGTCTGGCGTATCTCGGGAGATAGCTACGGCGCAGTACGGGCTTCTTTCCGGTCCTGTAAACTCGCTCGTCAATATGCCCGTCGTGATAATTATGTCGCTCGCGGTCGTGGTAGTGCCGTCCGTATCGGTGTCGCGCGTGCAGAGGGATATTGACGGTGTTATGTTGAAGAGCCGCATATCGATAAAGCTTGCGTATATGATTGGCGTTCCAAGCGCGCTGTATTTTATGGTTTTCGCACCAAGACTTCTGCCCGTGATATATCCTGCGCTCACGCCCGAACAGCTTTTGATAACGGTAAACCTTCTTCGCATAGTCGCGGCAAACGTAGTACTTCTATCCGCAATGCAGATATACGTTTCGCTGCTGCAAGCGCTCGATAAGACCAAATACGCCGTGCTTAGTCTTGCCTTAGCTATCATAATCAAGATTGTTCTTAGCATAGTTCTCGTGCGCTATATAGGCATACTCGGCGGCGCGCTCGCGTCGCTTGCTATGGGTGCGGTAGCGCTCGCGGGAGTAAATATCGCTTACTTTAAGATTTGCGGCTTACATCTTGAAAAAAATATTGGTCTAAACTTGCTTAGCGGTGTTATAATGGCTCTTGTGGGTGTTGCGGTGAGTAGCTTCATTGGCAATAACCTTGCGGCTACGCTAATCGGGTTCGTAGTCTGCGCGGCGGTTTATATCTGGCTCGCGTTCCTCTTCGGAGTTATCGGAAGAGAGGAAATCGAGTTCTTGCCTATGCGTAGGTTTATGCGCGCCATCCACAGAATGATAAGATTTTGGGAGTACAAAGATGAAATTTGAAGACCTTCTTAATTCTTCGTATCAGCACTACATAGCCGAAGATTTTTTGGCTACGCAATTTTTTAACAAGCGCATTCCGCTTTTGATTTTGGGCGTAAAAGATGAAAACTTGCCCGCAGTCAGAAATAAGATTCTTGATAGCTACGGCAACGTAAACGTGCATTGCATTTTCGCAGGCAAATCGGCGCAAGTTGAGGCTGTTGAATTGAATGAGTCCGAGCTTGGCGTTGATATGAAGCTTGACGGAATGATTATTGAAGGCTGTCCCGTCACCGAATGCAAGCGCTTTGACTTTAACGATTTCGTACAGATTATGAAACGTCTGCGCGCGGACGACGGTTGCGAGTGGGATAGAGCGCAAACGCACGAGAGTATCCGTATAAACCTTATCGAAGAGGCGTACGAGCTTGTCGAGGGTATCGATTGCAAGGATGCAGAGATGATGAAGGAAGAGTGCGGCGACGTGCTTATGCAAGCGGTTTTCCATACGGAGATAGCCGAGAAGAACGGCGAGTTTAATTATGGCGATATGCTCACCAATCTTTGCCGCAAGCTCATTGACCGCCATACCCACATCTTCGGCACGAATCACGCAAGCAATCCCGAGGAAGCATTGAAGTTCTGGACGGAAGCCAAGAAGAAAGAAAAGAAGTACAAATCAAATGCCGATGCTATGGACAGAGTACCAAAGAATTTGCCCGCATTGCTTTACGCTGAGAAGGTGCAGAAGATTGCAAAAAAGGCGGGCTTCGATTGGGATAATGCGGACGGCGCGGTTGAAAAACTGTACGAGGAAATAGGCGAGCTGAAATCCGCAGACGACGCGCACAAGATGGAAGAAGCGGGCGACTTGCTGTTTGCCGCAGTCAATGCTGTACGCCTATACGGAGTAGAAACGGAAATGGCATTGCACGAGGCGAGCTTGAAATTCCTGCGCCGCTTTGAAGGTGTGGAAAAGCTCGTGGAAGCAACGGGCAAGGAAATGAAAGATTTTACCCTTGAAGAGCTTGACGGGTTTTGGAATAAAGTCAAGCGGGAAGAGAAACAATAAAGTTTCTTAAAACATTTCTAAATTAGAAATAGAAATTTGAAAGTATTTCAAAAAATGCGTATTTTTGTAATACTTTCTAAAAAACGGCGATTTTTAGAATACCTATACCCCACAAACAGGGACGTTTGTGGGGACCCCAATTAAAAACACTACTAAACAGTAGGCTTTTGAAAAATGATAAGACGAGAGGGATTTAAGTGCGCATAGGAAACGTAACGCTTGAAAGCAATATATTCTTTGCTCCAATCGCGGGCTTTTCTGACGTGGCGTTCAGACACTTGTGTTCCCGCTACGGCGCGGGTTTAACGTATACCGAGCTTATCAGCGCAAAGGGAATTATCTACAATGGCAAGGAGAATAACGAGCTACTCGCAACGCTCGACAGCCCTTGCGCGGTACAGCTTTTCGGACACGAACCCGAGTTTATGTATAGGGCGGCAAAGGACGAAAGACTTGCCAAGTTTGACGTAATTGACATCAACGCAGGGTGTCCCGTAAAGAAGATTTTCGGCAACGGTGACGGTAGCGCGCTTATGGCAAATCCCGCTTTGCTCGGCGAGCTTGTACAGGCGGCAAGAGAGGGTTCGGGCAAACCCGTAACCGTCAAGATGCGCGCAGGTATAGAAGAGAGTAAGCCGCTTGCAGTAGAGTGTGCGATTGCCGCAGAAAAGAGCGGCGCGGCGGCTGTCACAATTCACCCAAGATACAGAGCGCAGTTTTACAGCGGACTTGCAGACCACTCGATTACGCGTGAGGTCAAAAAGGCGGTCAAGATTCCCGTCATAGCAAACGGCGATATCGTGGATATCAAGAGCCTTGAACGCGTCAAAAACGAAACGGGTGCGGACGGCTTTATGATAGGGCGCGGCGCACTCGGCAGACCTTACATATTCTCCGAGCTAAAAGGCGCGAGCTATCAGTTTGACAACAAGTCCGCGGCAATAGAGCATATCGAAATACTGCGCGACTATATGCCTGACAGAGTCATTGCCAACGTGATGAAGCTACAATTATGCCACTACGCAAAAGGCACGAATTACGCAAAAGCCGTTCGCGTAGCAGTCGGTGAAGCAAAATGCCTCGACGACATATTCGGCGTAATAGACACCTATTTCAAATAATCTCTCGTTCAAGGGACTGAACTGCGCGTGCAGGGCGCGCGACGCACTCCATTGTAGGGTGTGATATATCGGGGTCCCCGCAAAACGTCCCTGTTTTGTGGGGTGATAAGAGGAAATCATATGTTTAACATAGTTTTAGTAGAGCCTGAAATTCCGCAAAACACAGGAAATATCGTACGTACTGCGGCGGCTACTGGGAGCAAGGTACATATCGTCAAGCCCATAGGCTTTGACATAAGCGACAAGGCGTTGAAGCGCGCAGGACTTGACTATTGGCATCTTACTGATTTTATTGTCTACGAAAATATAGACGAGTTTTTTGAGAAGAACAAGGACGGTCGTTTTTGGTATCTAACAACCAAGGGCGCGAAGAGATATGACACTGCGGAGTTCAAAGAGGGTGACTATCTCGTGTTCGGCAAGGAAACCAAAGGACTCCCCGAGGAGCTTCTGCACGACAATTATGACAGAGCAATCCGCATACCTATGATAGCCGAAGCGCGCAGCTTGAATCTTTCAAACTCAGTTGCAATAGTCGTCTACGAGGCAATCCGTCAGATTGGAACTGCTAATCTGCTTGAACACGGACATTTGACGAAGTTTTAAGATTGAAAACAAAAGAATAATGCTTAAAAAAACAGCGTTTAATTCGCTGTTTTTTAATAGTTTGTTTTTCCAAGAAGATAGTCAATGGACACGTCCAATAATTCGGATAATCTAAGAAGCATTTCAAAACCACATTCTCTCTCGCCGCGTTCCCAAAAGTTCACAAGGCGAACGGAAACTTGCAAATTATCTGCAAGCTGTTTGCAAGAAAGATTCCTTTCGATACGCACTTCTTTAAGTCGTTCAGCAAATTTGACACCCATAATTTCAGCATAGAACAAAATGTTCTTAATTCCTTGACAAGGAACAAAATGTTCGCATATAATATTTGAAACATCAGTAAAGAATAGGAG
>CAMWIB010000075.1 GCA_947174215.1 uncultured Clostridia bacterium | reverse complement strand
GAGGTAATCTCAGCTTGCTTTTGTTTAAGCTCGTTCTGACAATTCTCTATGTAAGTCTTTCTCTCCCACGTAAGTTCGAGCGCTTCAAGAATCTTCAAGTGGTTCACGTGGCTTGGCAGAATATTCTCTGCAAACTCCTCCTGCGTTATAGGCGGTTTTTTATTTCCGAAATTGCCCTCGTAATAGAATTGAGTCTTTGAATCCTTCTGGTTGCCAAACGACTGCAAATACTTCACGCAGTTATCGTGCTTTTGTATCTCCTCCATCGGGAACTTATCGCGCTTTGAGAAAAGCTCCAAATCCGAGCGGCATTCCGCTTCTGCGAGCAACATACCCCAATAACACTCGGGGTGCGCGGATATCTTTCTTCTTCTCGTGTTTATCTCGAAGTTGAGCAAGGATACGAACTTTTTCATTGCCTCTTCAAACTCGCCGTTTGAGAGCAACGCCCATCCAGACTTTTCAATGACGGACTCGTACATCGTCAGTTTCATCTCGTTAAAGCTGCTGTAATACATATTCGAGCCGTTGTCGTTGCTTGAAATCGCGCCGTATATTGCCTTTATGAAATGGTCATCAACGCTTATATCGTCCTCGCAATACAAAAGCGCAATATCGCTTCTGCACCTATGCTCGGCTTTGAGCATACCCCAGTGCGCCTCGTGGCAGAGGTCATCAATGTTTATCATAGGACCGTAGTATGACTTTGACAAATCATACTGTCCCATTGAGAGTAGCATATCCGCAAACGGAACGAGGTATTTTTTATTTCTTGCCATATCGTCCTGCGGAACGAATTGAATCACGTAATCGAATACCTTCGTCGCAATCTCGAACGCGCCCTCGTAGCCCTGCACCAACGCGAAGTTTACGAGGTCCGTCTGCATCCTCGTGCGGGCAACGTTTGCGCTATTAAATATATTACCGCAACTTGAACACTCGTAAGTATTTTCTGACGTCATCTTCAACTTGCCGCCGCAAGTCGGACACTTTTTTGGGGTTATCCCCTCACTTGCGTCAGCGAATTTGAGAATATTTTCAAGCTCCTTTTCCTCGACGGTTTTCGCCTTTACGCGGTCGGTAAGCTTAACGAGTCCGTTCATACACAGGAGTCTGTCAAAGTAGCATTGCGAATCGTCAATAAGTTCCAACGACTTGTTGTAGTACGGCAATGCGTCCTCAAACAGCCTTACGTCGTGCAAGCAACGCGCAAATTCGTAATTCATTCGCGCGTACTTTTCAACCTCGCTATCATTGTACGTTCTAAGCACGCAGTTGAAAATGCTGGTGGCGAGGTCATTGTTGGTTATAGATTGCTTTATAACCGACCTGCTGAAATTGAGCAGCGTTTTTCTTATGCTGTCAACGTCTTTCTCGGGCGCCCACTGCGCTACGAGGTTGAAGGACTCCACGATTACGTCCGTATTCTTGTCGAAAACCGCCTTATCGCAAATCGCTTTTACGATGTCGATTATCTTTTGGAAAATCTCTTTATCAGTACAGCTTTGAAGAATTTCATCAAGCCACTTTATGCAGTTTACTCTGCTCTTATATCCGTTTACGTACTCGCTGTCATTGCGCAAGCCCTCCTCGGAATAAAGCATATACAGCTTTGCCGCCGCCGAATACGGATTTTTCAAAAGTACGCTCTTGCAAAGCTGACCTGCGCCGTAGAAGTTGCTCTGTTCAAGATACCTCTTCGCCATCGTAATGATAGCGGCGTCGTTGACGTCAACCTGCTTGCCTACAAATTCCTTTCTCTGAATTTGAAGGGAGGTATCCATCTCCTTCTTTGGTCCGAAATTCTTTACGGCGGAGAATGTCTTTCTTACGATATTGTTAGCAGACGGATACTTCGCAAATGAACGGGTGATGAAATCCTCCATTTGCCTTTCGTAATTTCTGTCGTTGTATCTTATGCCCTGAATCTTCGTAAGCTTCATCGGCATACCCTGCGTCGGGAACGTGTCGGGATAAACGATGGTTATGGTTTCGGGCTTTTTCAGTCCGTCGCCCATCATACGCAGATAACGCGACCACTCGTTCTTGACCCAGACCGCGTTTGCGTACTCGCCCTTCGAGCATACGAGGATAAACACCTTTGCGCTTTGCAAGGCTCTGAATATCGTAGGCTCGAAATTCGTACCCGCTTTGAGCGTCTTTTCACTGTAAAACACCTTGTATTTTTTGGACAAGTCGTTATAGATATCGTTTGCCAGAATACAGTCGTCAGTACGCTTGTTGCTGTTTATTTCCGTCTTTTTGAAGGAGAGGAATATATCAAACGGCTCCTCCTTCTCGACGAGCGCGATGATTTCCTTCCTTATTTTCTCTACGACGTCAGCCTGTTCCTTATAGAAATTCTGCATATGCTCGGGAGCATATTTAATCGCGTTCTTATAGTCCTCCTGCTCGTAAAAGCTATCGAAGTTCGCGCGATTGCAGGTAGGCTTATAGCCCTCGCCCTTTTCGTAGATAATACCGTTTTTTGCAAGCAGGCTATACCAGTACGCCTCGTAGCAGTTTGGCGAAGTGGCGATTGCCTCTTCCAAATCCTCTATCGCGTCCTCGAATGCGCCGTCCCTGTACTTGGACATAGCCTGCACCAAAATAGCCTGCACCTTTGGCGACCACTGTCCCGAGCCGTCGCAATACTTGTTGAAGCAACGTCTACACTCAACGTACCTCATTCCGTCATCGGCAACCCACGACTCCGACCAATCCAACTTGCCTCCGCAAGTAGGACAGTTATTCTGTCTTGTCGTCAAAGTTCCCTTGACTTCGTTTTCCATGCCCTCACCCATCGTTTACTCCTATATCGTCTATGCAATATTAAAACTATATAATATACCTATAAATCTTGTGCATTGACTGCGCTCACAGATGTCGCACCCGCCTATAATACGGCGCTCTAATACAGCACACATCTAAGTACGGCACTCGTCGCTATACTTTTCAAGCCGTTACGCTGAAAAGTCAGTTGTTGTCGGAGCGCCACACCATAAGCTTTTCAATATCTTCCTTTTGTACGGTTGACGAAATGTCTTTGAGCGCGTCCTCGAAGTCCGCATGAGCGATATACTTCGCGCCCGTGCTTATTCCGCGCAAAATGGATATTTCCTCTATCTTATCCATAAGATTCGTCATATCCGAGCCGTTGAAACCTTCCGTTTCCTTGACGACCTCGTCTACCTTGATATCCTCGGACACCTTGACTACGCCCTTGCTTCCAATCTTTGAAAGTCTGTTTTCAATCATATACTTACGGGCGTCGTCATCTGGAAGCCCGACGTACACCCTCGTACCAAAACGACCGGGACGTACGAACGCGCTGTCGATATCCCACGGCTTATTGGTTGCGGCAATCAAAAACAGAATATTGTTCGTCTGCTTCTTGTAGCTCTCCACGCCCTGCAACTGCGCAAGTAACTCGGAGCGAAGCTGTTTCGCGTACTGCGACTTAGTATTCTTTGGCGAAATGGAATCCATCTCGTCAAAGTATATGACGGCACACGGAAATTCTCTTGCCTGTGCAAACAATGCGCGCACCGCTTTTTCGGACTGACCTGCGCCCTGATGCAACAAATCAGACGGCTTTACGGAACAGAACTTTGCGCCTATCTCATTCGCTATCGCCGCCGCAATCATAGTTTTACCCGTTCCCGGAGGTCCGTAGAGAAGCAGACCGCCGCCGCTCTTTTTGACGTAGCCCTCGAACGCTTCGGGATTTTGCAAGGGAAGAAGAACCTTGATTCTCACTTCCTCCTTGACGGCGTCAAGTCCCGCAACGTCCTTGAAAGTAACCTCGGGCAAGCTGTCCCAATCGAACTTAAACTCGCTGTTAGCACCGTTCTTTGCACCGTCCTCCAACACCTTATCCTCGGGAGTCGGGATATCGTCCTTTGACGGTTTATTGTCGGAATCGTTGGTTTTTCCACCGTAAGGCGGTGTATTAAACGGCGGTTTCGGCGGATTGTAGTCATTGTTGTTATTGTTTATCGGTGGGAAATTCACGTCAAACGGCAGGTCCTGCGCGGTAATCGTCGCCATCTCCTCATTTGAGGGATTCCTTGAAAGCGCGATACGCTTTGACTGCATTGTGACCGTCTTTTCAAAGAGGTTTCTCGCATCTCTGCCGTTGCCGAAATTCTTATCTCTTTCAGCGTACTTCTTATTGAAATATGCGTGCAACGCTCTTGACGCGTCCGTATCAAGGACGTACTGGTTCTTGTCGCACTGGCGTTTGAAAATGTTGTAAAGCTCCGCGCCCGTGTAGTCCGCAAACTGTACGAAATTCTTAAAGCGCGAGCGAAGTCCCGGGTTGGAGTTTATGAACTTCTCCATCAAGTCCGTGTAGCCCGCGACGATTACGACGAGATTATCACGGTTATCCTCCATCGCTTTGAGAACCGTGTCTATCGCTTCCTGACCGAAGTCGTTTCCCGAGCCGTTTGCAAGGGAGTATGCCTCGTCTATAAACAGCACGCCGCCCATCGCCTTTTTGAGTACGCCCTGAGTCTTTATTGCCGTCTGTCCGACGTAACCCGCAACGAGGTCGCTTCTATCCACCTCGACGAGATGTCCCTCGCTGAGTATGCCGAGCGCGCAATATATCTGTGACATAATTCTTGCGACCGTGGTCTTACCTGTACCGGGGTTGCCCGTAAATACCATATGATACGACATATCGGGTACGGACATACCGCGCGACTTACGCATTGTAAAGACCTTAATCTGGTCCACCCAATCGCACACCTGACTCTTGACCTCTGCAAGACCTTCAAGCTCGTTCAAACGCTTCAAGGCTTCGTCGAGAGTTATCTTCTCAACCTTTTCCACCTTGACGTTCGATTCTTCCTCGTCGCCCGTGCTTGCCTGCTTCTTTTTCTCATTAGTCTGCAAGCTCTCGGCAAGCTCTATAAGATTTTTGGCGCGCTTATATCTCGCCTTTTGCAGCTCGCCCTTGCTCTCCTTCGCCACTTTGAGCATCTGCTCGGCGGAAAGCATATAGTAGCGTTTGGCAAGCGCAAGGTCGCCCTTCTCCTGACTTTCCTTTGCCTTTTTCAGGTAAAGCTCAAACATCTCATACAACAAATCAACACTTGCCATACTACACTCCGAAAATTATGACATTCTCTTTTTAAGCTCTTCAAGCTCCTTCTCAATGGCGTCCTCGACGGACTCCTCTGCGGAAGCCTGATTGGTGATAAGCGACTCAATCTCCTTGGTTTCGTCTGCGTCAAGGCTGTAATTGGAAGCGAACGTGGACTGCGTATCTTCCATAAACGACTCCATCTGGTCCGCCTGCACCTCTACGCTGAGCATAGCCTCGTTGAACTGCTTGGACACCTTCTTGAAATCGCTCTCTTTGGTGAGCTTCATCATATCCTTGCTGAGCGTACCCATACCCTGCAAAAACTCCGAAGTCATCTTCGTCATATCCTTCATCTGCGAGGTTATCTCGAAGTTGAGCTTCATCTCGTACACTCTCTTTTGCTGGGCAATCGTCATTTTGAGTCCCGAAAGCGCGAGATTGTACTGCTCGTTGAGTCCCTTCTGCTTTGCCTGCTTGCCTGCGTTTATGTACACCTGCTTCTGCTCTTCAAGCTTTTGTATCTGCTTATTCATAGCGTTTATCGTCTGTCTGATAAGCTGTTTCTTTTTCTGTTCCTTGCTAAGCTTTACACCCATAATTTACTCCTCATCCGTCTTATTTACGGAAATATTTTCTACGGCGACGTCGTCGTCCGCCTCTAATTGCTCTACGCCCTCTTCCGCCTCGAACACAGCAAGAAGCTCTGTCTCTTATAAACATCA
>CAMWIB010000074.1 GCA_947174215.1 uncultured Clostridia bacterium | reverse complement strand
AGTAGGTGCATGATTGCGTGTATTCTTTCAAGGTCGTCGTTGTTGAAGTAATCGATGATGATACGACCCTTATCACCATTGCGTTTAAGTACGACTTTCGTTGAGAAAAGGCGCTTCATATCGTTGACGAAAGTCTTAAACTCCAAAGGCAAAACTTCTTTTTTACGCTTTTGCGCGGTTGCACTGTTCTTCGGCGCATTGAGATAATTTTGAACAATTCTCTCCATATCACGGACGGAGATACCCTCTTCGCAAGAAAGCTTTGCAAACTCAATAAGCTTTTCCTTGTTGTCTACGGGAAGAATTGTACGCGCGTGACCGGGTGAGAGCTTGCCGGTCTTTACCATATCCATAACTTCTTCTGGAAGTTGGAGCAAGCGCAACGTGTTTGTGACGTACGGACGGGATTTGCCGATACGCGCCGCAACCTCTTCCTGTGTAAGACCGTAGTTTTCCATAAGCTCACGGATACCCTCCGCCGCTTCGATAGCGTTGAGGTTTTCGCGGTGCAGGTTTTCAATAAGGGATATTTCCTGAATCTGCTGAGGAGTCAAATCCTTGATGATTGCAGGGATAGATTTAAGACCTGCTTTAAGGCTTGCTCTGAAACGGCGTTCACCTGCGATAATCTGGTATCTGCCATCGTCAGTCTTTATAAGCAGAATAGGTTGAAGAACGCCGTACATTGCAATGGAGTTTGCCATTGATTGCAGGCTTTCCTCATCAAAGGTTTTACGGGGTTGTCCCGGGTTACGGTCGATAAGTGTAACGTCTATCTCCTGTGTAGGAAATTCCTCGGAAACGTCAACCTTGACGTTTTCGACGTTATCTCTGAACAGTGCGTTCATACCTCTCTGACCAAGACCGCCTTTTACGTTTGCCATAATTCACCTCATTATTCTTTTGACAAAAATTCTTCCGCAAGCGCGTCGTATGCGAGCGCCCCCGCGCATCTCTTATCATATAGCGCAACTGGCTTACCGTAGCTTGGTGCTTCGGCAAGACGAATATTACGCGGAATTTTCGTATCATATACCTTGTTGCCAAATACCTTCAATATTTCATCGAGTACGCCCTTTGCAAGCTTTGACCTTCCGTCAAACATCGTAAGAACTACACCGACGACTTCCAGTTCTTTATTAAGGAACTTTTTGACAAGCTTTATCGTATTCATCATCTGGCTAAGACCTTCGAGCGCGTAATACTCACTCTGTATTGGCACAATGACGCCGTTTGAAGCGGTAAGCGCGTTTACGGTGAGAAGTCCGAGCGACGGCGGGCAGTCGATAAAAATATAATCGAAATCACCCTCAACCTCTGAAAGCTTATCTTGAAGCACGCGCTCTCTTCCGATGACGATTTGTGAAAGTTCCAATTCCGCACCCGCGAGGTCGCACGATGAAGGAATGAAACTGAGAGTTTCAATATCAGTCTTTCTTATCGCCTGTTTTGCGTCGAGATTATCGCAAAGCACGCTGTATACTGAATGCTTAGGTTGCTTATCAAACTCGCCGAGTGCGCTTGAAGCATTGCACTGAGCGTCAAAGTCCACGATAAGCACACGCTTGCCACGCAAGGCAAGTGCGGTTGCAAGGTTTACGCAAGTCGTTGTTTTTCCAACGCCGCCCTTTTGATTTGAAAACGAAATTATCGAAGCCATAGAAAGAGTGTAACACAAAGCCGTATAATTTTCAAGGAAGTACATAATAAATTATTTTCTATTTCAAAGATAATTTATATTTTGTAACTATGAAATGACTCAAAAATAAAAATTCGCATTAGTAAATTAAATGCAATGTGAACAGTCGGCAAACTATTGTGCGGTTTATAATAATGAAAATTTACGTCAAATAAATATGAAATAAAATAAATTACGTTAAATTACAACGGCTTTTTCTTTATTGCACCGTATTGACGGGGATATTTACCGTCCGTCTTTGCCGTCTTTTCAAAGACGAGAATACATCTTCCGTCACCGTTTGGAAGAGATGCGGTTTTTGTGTGGATAAATTCAGTATTAAGGGTTTTAAGTGCGTTTTTGCAATCATTAAGTTCGCTTTCGTTTGCTTTATACGCAAGAAAGCGACCGCCTACTTTTAATAGCGGAATACAAAGTTCAAGTAGAATCGGAAGTGCGGATACGGCGCGCGCTGTCACTATATCAAAGGTTCCAAACAAAGCGCGTTGCTCTTCTGCTCTTCCCGCAATTGTTTTGATATTGTTTACGCCAAGAGTTTTTGCGCTGTCCGCAATAAAATTCATCTTCTTTGCGGTTGAGTCAAGCGCGGTCACGCGTACGTCGTCGCGGGATATTGCGATTGGCATAGACGGAAAGCCTGCCCCTGCCCCTACGTCGCAAAGCTTAGAATTGCTTGGAATCTCACTTAAACCAACAAGCGAATCCGTCACGTGTTTTATCAAAAACTCATCATAGTCTGTAATTGCCGTAAGGTTGAATTTTTTGTTTGTTTCAAGCACGTTATCGCAAAACGCCAAAAGCAAGGCGGTTTTCTCGTCTTGAAGCTCTATACCAATCTGGGATAAATACTCTTTTAGTACCTCTTGCTTTTGCATAAATTTATCATAGCAGTTATCAAGCCATAAAGCAAGTATATTGAAATCTTAAAATAAGGGTGCTATAATAACGGTGCGATTATGGAAAATTTCGAAATATTCAAGTGTGATTTAGAGAAATCTCATCAAAGAGTGATTACGAGAAAGAACTAAATATAGTGCGCGATTATGAGAAATATCGAAAGGAGCGAGTATGAGAATAGCAATTATAACCGCAATGGCGCAGGAAACTCTGCCGATATATCAGAAGCTTGGTAACATAGTTGACGAAAGCACGATACACGGCGTACATATTAGAAAGATTGTGATTGGCGAGAATACGATATATCTTGCAACGGGCGGCGTAGGCGAGATACGCGCGGCGATGACGGCGCAAATGCTCGTTGATTTGTTTGACGTAGAGGTTATACTCAACTTCGGATTTGTGGGAACTCTCAATCCAAAGATTGGCGTAGGCGAGCTTGTCATAGCAGACAAAGTGTGTCACTACCAATTTGACACTTCTGCAATAGACGGGACGAAGGTTGGACAGTATTTCGAGAACGACGATATATATTTCTATTTGGACGAGAATCTTATAAACCGTGTGCTTGCGGCGTTAGGTAAACCTATGCGTAAGGTGGCTGTGGCAAGCGGTGACGTGTTTGTTGCAACCTCTGAGCGCAAGCGTGTGCTGTCAGAGGAGTTTGGTTGCGATATTTGTGAAATGGAGCTTGCGGGACTTGCGCTTGCAAGCGAGAGAAACGGAGTGCCTCTTCTTTCAATCAAGGTGGTATCCGACAAGGCGGACGATTCCGCACCTGTCAGCTTTGACGAGGTTGTCAAAAAAGGACTTAGCAAGTATGAGGAAATACTGCCTGCTGTGCTTGCCGCTGTGACGGGTTCTATAAAGCCGTTGCCGCCGATAAAACAAAGCTAATAAAAAAGCTAAATATGCTTAAAGACTGGTTTTATTATGTCAATTAAGTATTATAAACTATAATTATTGAAAAATCACATTAAAATTATGACAAACAAAAACGACAGATTTTACTCTGTCGTTTTGTCATAATTTAGGTTTTGATTTATTACTGATTCACAGTATTAAATGTCGTCGTCCTCGAAGTTGGATTCGGTGGTATGCTCTTCGGGAGTGAAGTCAAGCTCGGAGGTCGGTTCCTCAACAGCAACGCTCTCCGCGTTTTCTACGCCTGCGACTTCACCTTCCTGCGTTTCTTCCTCCTCATCCTCGTGTGGCGTGAGCGCGACAGCCATGACGTTAATCTTGTTGCCTTTAATCTTCATAATGCGCACGCCTTGCGTTGCTCTGCCAATCTTGCTAATCTCGTCAGCGACGACTCTGATGATGACGCCTGTGTTTGTAATCATCATGATATCCGTATCTTCTGGGATGACGGTCAGGCACACGAGCGAGCCGGTTGTCTTGTTGAATACGCCAGCCTTTACGCCCTTACCTGCTCTGCCCTGCAACGGATAATCTGCAAGGTCACTGCGCTTGCCGTAGCCGCCAGATGTTACGGTCAAAATCTCATCTCCTTCTTTGACTGCGGTGAATGCTACGAGTCTTCCGGTCTTTGGCAGGTTCATAGCCTTGACGCCCGCCGCCGTTCTACCCATAGGACGTACGTCGTTTTCGTGGAAGTGGATACTCATACCCGTGCTTGAAGCTACGATAAGCTCGCTATTGCCGTCGGTGACGACTGCGTCGATAAGCTCGTCGCCATCGTTGAACTTAATTGCAATCTTACCGTTACGCTTGATTGATTCAAACTCTTTAAGCGCCATCTTCTTGATAAGACCTTGCTTTGTGGCGAGCATAAGGAATTTGCCTTCCCTATCCTCGGGCAACTTCAAGAATGCCTGAATGCGCTCTCCTTGCTCCAACTGCAAGAGGTTGACTGCCGCTCTGCCGCGAGCGTTGCGGCTTGCCTCGGGTATCTCGTAGGCTTTCAAAGTGAATACTTTTCCGAGGTTTGTGAAGAACATCAGGCGCTCGTGCGTATTTGCGGTGAATATCTTCTCCACGAAGTCGTCGTCCTTAGCCTTGTGAGCGGTAATACCCATACCGCCGCGGTGCTGAGCCTTGTACTCGGAAACGGGGATACGCTTGATATAGCCGCCGTGAGTCATTGAGATAACAACGTCCTCTTGCTCGATGAGGTCTTCGATATCGATATCGCCGTAGTCGTAGGTGAGGACGGAGCGTCTTGCGGTGCCGTACTGCGCCTTGATATCCGTCAACTCCTTGATTATGATAGCGCGGACTTCCTCGTCGTGAGAAAGTACGAAGTTATAATATTCAATCTGCTTTTTGAGTTCGCCAAGTTCAAGATTTATCTTCTCTACTTCAAGACCTGTCAAACGTTGCAGACGCATATCGAGGATTGCCGCTGACTGCTTTTCGGACAGCTTATAGCGTTCCATAAGTTTGAGGATAGCGTCCTGACGGTCGAGGGACTTTTTGAGCAATTTGATGATAGCGTCAACGTTTTCAATCGCAATATGCAAGCCGAGAAGGATATGCTCTCTTTCCTGCGCTTTTGCGAGGTCGAATGCCGTACGGCGCACGATAACGTCCTTCTGGTGAGTAATATAGCTCTCCAAAATCTCTTTGAGGTTGAGAATGCGGGGTACGCCGTCCACGAGCGCAAGCAGTATCATACTGAAATTGGTCTGCATTGCGGTCTGCTTGTAGAGCTGATTGAGCAATACCTGCGCGTTAGCGTCCTTTTTCAGTTCGATAACGATACGCATACCGTGACGGTCGGTTTCTTCTCTAAGGTCAGCAATACCTTCAAGGCGTTTATCCTTTACTTGGTCCGCAATGGTTTCGATGAGCTTTGCCTTGTTGACCTGATAAGGAATTTCCGTAACTACGATACGGCTCTTGCCGTTTGCAAGCTCCTCAATCTCCGCCTTAGCGCGAAGTATTGCCATACCGCGGCCAGTGCGGTACGCCTGCTTTATCGTGTTTCTGCCGAGGATAAGCGCGCCTGTGGGGAAGTCGGGAGCGGGAATAAACTCCATAAGCTCGTCAACGGTCGCGTCGGGATTCTTCATAAGCGCTACCGTAGCGTCTATAACTTCGCCGAGGTTGTGAGGCGGAATGGACGTCGCCATACCGACTGCGATACCGTCAGAACCGTTTACAAGCAGGTTGGGGAAGCGAGAAGGAAGTACAACGGGCTGTTCGCGCGTATCGTCGAAGTTGGGATAGAAGTCAACCGTCTTTTTGTCGATATCTCTTATC
>CAMWIB010000073.1 GCA_947174215.1 uncultured Clostridia bacterium | reverse complement strand
CTCGGGAGAGAACTGAATTCTTGAACACGTCAAGCTGAACACTCTGCCAAGCGACCTTACAAGTCTTGTCTTACCAACGCCGGGAACGCCTTCGAGAAGCACGTTGCCGCCCGAAATCATGGCGATAACGACGTTCTCGATAATATCCTTCTGACCTATAACGTCACGCTGGATTTGACCGAAGATGTTTTCGCACTGTATGCTGAATTTTCTCAAACTTACTTCTGTTATCATATATATCCTCTCAAAATAGGTTTTCTTTATTTATACCGAAATCAAACGCCTTCGTAGTATGACTCGATAAATTCTCTGACGTCGTCGGGGAGGTCCTCGTTTGAAGACAGCTCGTCCATAGCCTCGTCTTTATACTCGTCAAGACGGTCGCGGTAGTAGGTCTGTCCGTCTATAACCTGATTGCCCTCGGTAAATTTGCCGCCTGCGCCTTCGCCCTTGCCGTCGCCTTTACCTTCGCCTTCTTCCTTACCTTCGCCTTTGCCGTCTTCGCCGCCCTTAGAGCCGTCGCCGTCACCGTCCTCGCCGCCTTGACCGCCGGACTCATCGCTCTCGGAAGGATTGTCCGTTGCAGAATCACCGCTACCGGGACCGTCAAAGTCGCCTTCCTCACCGTCCTGTCCGCCGTCAATGTATTTGAAAAGCGCAGTAAATTCCAAATCCTCGTTGATGTTCATATCCGTTCTTGTGGGATTCATATATCCGTCATCCCAACCCATAAACATATATCCGTCCATTGCGATTGCCGTGACGGTTTCCGCATCCGAACCCGGCTCGCAAAGCTGGTCCGCATTGCCGATAATTTCGCCGCCGTCCTCTACTACGTAGGATACCGCAAAGAAATTTTCCATCGGGTCAACGAACTCTTCCGTCGGACTTGAAATTGCGTCGTTCTGATAAAGTGCGCCGACAACGCCGAACGGCACGCCGAAACTAAACGTGCAGGAAAACGCGATAATCGCCCAAACGGGGATTGTCGCCTTTATTGCCTTCGGGCTTACCGCCAGAATATGGCTCACAGCGTCAAGACGTTGGCGTGTTGCCATATACGACTGGTCGTCCGCATAATCGAGCATCGTAACGGCACGCTCTTGCAAACCTGTCCTGTCAACTCTCTGACCAGTCTTTTCAACGGTCGGGCGGAATTTCAAAATGTAGAAAAGCGGGAAAGCAATCACAGCACATCCTGCGCCTACGCCCAAAGCAACCCAAATTCCGTCTTTATAGCCGCAAAGCCAGCAAATGAGCGAAATCAAGCCGCCAACAGCAAATCCGATACTAAGGCTTGACATCACAGAGCAAAGAATAGCTTCGAATGTCAGCTTAGATTTGAACTTATCAAACGTTTGCTTGTTCTCCATTTAATGTTCCTCCATTATAGTTTGATTATAGCGTGTACTACCATACAATGAATATAATACTTCTACAATAATAAAGTATTAAAAATACTATTATATTTCCACATTATATTTTTATTTTTTGATTATACCATACATATTGCGGTCTGTCATCTAAAAATATACGACAATATTCGATTTTATGTAAAAAAATATATTTACTGCCGCACGCGGCGGCAGTAAATATACAAAGTTTATGCAATTATGCAAATTTTGGTAATTTAGTGCTGAATCGCTTTATAGATTCAATCACTCTTCGGGAGCCGGTGTCAACTCTGTTTCCGTACCCGGTACTACGTAGTCATACACTACGTTTGCATTTGTAGAACCGCTCCAAACCTTACTTATCTCTGATTCGGACTGTACGAAGTAAATTGTCTGTTCGCTTGTCCAAGTCTTGAATGCGTCATTTGGTAGTTTTGAAAACGCGTCCGTCGATATTACGACAGCTTTTACCGTGGCGTTGCCAAGCCAACCGGTATAGAAGATACCGTATTCCGAAATCTTATTCGTTCTTGCTTCAAGCATAAGAACGTCGAGATGTGAGCCAGCAAAGAGGCTTCCGTCCGAGCTTGTAAACGTTACATCCGCAGGTACTGTGAACGTGCCAGTCTTTGCCAGCGGAACATATTTAAGCCTTACTTTACCGTACTCGTTGAGATTAATCAACGCGCCCTCATGGACCTTGAAGTAGTCGTTCTGTCCACCGTCCATCTCAAACGCAGTAAGTGACGTACAGCCGTCAAACGCATATGAACCTAAGTAGGACATTGACGAAGGCAGCTTTACAGACGTTATGCCCGAGCAATTTTTGAACACAGAGCCTTCTATTCTTGTGACTGCGTTTGGTATGACAATATCACCCTCAATACCCGAACAATCTTGGAATGCATATAAGCCAAGCGTTGTAAGACTTGTTGGCAATGAAAGACTCGTAAGTCCAGCACACTTGTCAAACGCGTACTTGCCTATCGTTGTAACCGAGTTCGGAATATTTATCGATGACAGGCTCACACAATTCTGGAATGCGTTCTCGCCTATCGTTATAAGCTCGCCGTTTATAACAACCTTTTGGAGATTTGCGCAGTCCTTGAACGCACCGTTTGCGATTTCGGTGAAAGACGCAGGAATCGTAACCTCGGTGAAGGAAGCGCCGACAAACGCCATATCGTACAGACCTGCCGCATCCGACGGCAAGGTAATCTTGCTTGCAGAGCCGTTGTAACCCAAAACCATCAGCTTGCCATTATTCTCAATGAGTACAAATCCGTCCTTGGTGTACTGCAACATGCTTTCTTCGCCCTGCTTCAAGACTTTAACCGCATATCCCGCGACATAACCGTTTGCCGTAGTATTGATTCCTTCTTCAAGCTTCAATTCAGAGAGGTCGAATACCTCAACGAGCTTCACGCAACCATCGAAAGCGCGGTAGTCAATAAGTCTTACGTTTGACGGAATCGTTATACTCGTCAGCGAGCTACAACTTCTGAATGCACTTGAACCGATAGTTTCAAGCTGAGCAGGCAGCGTAACGGACGCCAATGAAGTACAGTTTTCAAAAGCACTGCTATCAATTATCGTTACTCCGTTCGGAATCACAATCGACTTCAAGTTTGCACAACCGCTGAACGAGCCGCGACCTATCGACGTCAAACCGTCGGGCAACACTACGCTTGTAATCTTAGAATTTGCAAGGAATGAATCAGGCAAATTCGTTATTTTTTCAGGTACCGTAAAGGTTTCGAAGCCCGTGTTATAGAACAGCGAAGAACCGAATGAGGATACGCTGTCGGGAATTTCAATCTGCTTCAAGCTTGGACAGTTCATAAACATACCGTTCGGAAGCGTCGTTGCCTTCTCGCTGAGTACCACCTTCGTAAGCGATGAGCAGTTCTCAAACAGATATCTGCCGTAGACCGTCGTAGTTGACGGAATCGTCATCTCTTTGAGGCTTGAACAGCCCGTAAATGCACGCTCCTCCAAAACGGAAACCGTACTCGGAATTGTGAATGAGCTGAGACTCTCGCATTTTGCAAACGCGTATGCGCCTATTTTCTCAATCTTGCTGCCGTCCTCAAACGCCACGAGCGTAAGAGCCGTACAGCCTTGGAACGCACCAAGCAACGTGCTTGACGCATAGTCGCCGTCCTGCGGTCTGCTTTCAATAGACTTTACGCTTGCGGGAATGGTTATTCTTTCAAGCGCCGTGCAACCCGTGAAGGTGTTTACGGGTATCACTTCAAGCTGTGAACCCTTTGCAAACGTTACGAATTTCAAAGACGGGCAATACGCACTGCCGCTTGGATATCCGAATACGCCTGCGCCCATCGTGTGCAAGCTTGCGGGGAAGGAAACGCTCTCCAAGTTCTCACAGCCTGCGAACACGTAATCGCCGAGTGAGTTCAAGCCCTCTGCAATCGTAACACTTACCAAGCCTGTGCAACCATTAAATGCTCTGTTGCCAAGTTTATTTACGCCCGGAAGTTCAAGAGTTTCAAGCGACCTACAATTCCAGAACGCAAAGGTATCAATAGAATCAAGCTTGCTGTTTGCTTCAAACGTCAGACTTTCAAGTGCAGAACAGCCGTAGAATGCGTATGCGCCGATTGACGAAAGTCTTGACGGCAAAACCATACTGCTGATATTTGCCTGACTGAACGCATACTTCTCGAATACGAGCATCTGCGTGCCGCCCTTCTTGAAGCTTACCGTACCAAGAGATGAACAACCTGTAAACGCATACTCACCGATACGCTCAACCGTGTTGGGTATTTCAAGATTGCTGAGGAACATCGCGCCGTAGAACGCATTATCGCCAATCTCCTTCAAGCCGTCTGGCAGAATCAACGTTTTAAGCGAGCTGTTTGCCTTAAACGCATTTGCGCCAATTGCAGTTACGCCGTTTGGCACTGTGTAGCTCTCGCTATCCAACGCAGCAGCGTAAAGCACGAGCGTCTTCATATCCTTAGTGAATACGACGCCATCCTTCTTGACAAAACCGTCACTGCCTTCGGTGACGATGATAGGCATACTCGTTCCCTTGAACATATTGGAGTTGAACTCTTTAAGGTTCTTGGAAAGCGTTATCGTCGTAAGTCCTTCGCAGTATGCAAACGCTTCGTCCTTTATCTCAACGACGTTGTTTGGCAGAACGATTTCCTCGATAAGTTTTGCGGAAGCGAAAGCTGATTCCCCTATAACCATATCGACCGTGCCGCCCTCAAACTCGATTGACGAAGCCTTTGAACTCTTAAACGCTCTTGCTTCAATCAATGCTACGTGCGAATCGACCGTCACTTTGCCTGTCTTGCCCATAGGACATACGACGAGTATTGACTTATCTGCGGTATACACAACGCCGTCAATTGAGCAGTAGTATGAACCGCCTTCTGCGATATTTATCGCTTCAATATTAGAATCGTCCTGACCTTGGCTTACACCGTCGCTCGTTATATACGCGAACACACGCTCCGTAATACCTCTCACCGTATCGCCGTCAGCGTTTACGTAGTCCGCAACTCTTGACGGAAGATTGACTGTCGTAAGCTTGCTAAGATAGTAGAATGCAGCGTCGCCGAAAGACAAGGGCAACGTTCCGCCGTCCTCGAAGTTGATGACTTCGACGTTTTTCATACCGTAGAAAGCCTTCGTTCCGATACCTATACGGAATTGTTGATTGCCGCTTGCGTCAACCGTTACGTTTCCGTTTGAAACGGAGTTAGGAATCGTTATTTCCTTTGCTCCCATATATTGGAAAGCAAAATCACCGATGTGCTTCAATTTGCTGTTCTCACCAAAGGAGATACTTTCAAGACCTTCACACTGATAGAACGTATATTCACCGATGAACGTTACGCGCTCGGGAAGCTCTATGGACGTAAGCTTGCTCTGGTTGTAGAATACTCTACCTTCGTAAGGACGGGGAGTATCCGACAAGCTGTTGCCTCTGTTTATATATCTCGAATCGAGTCCGCCGAGAATGAGGTCCTGCGTACCGTTGCTTGCAAAGGTTACGCTTCTCAATGCCGCAGAGTACGAGCCTGATGACGCGAATGCCTCCGCACCGATAAACGTCACGGTACTCGGGATAGTTACGTTCTGGAAGTTTGCACCGTAGAACGCCTTGTAACCGATATACGTTACGCCCTCGGGAAGTTCAACCGTCTTACCAGTTGAAGACGTATATACGCTTTCGAATGCGCACGGCTCAATACGTTTAAGCTGTGAATTTTCAGCAAACGTAATTGCAAAGCTATCGGGCATATAGCCGCATCTGTAAAACGCCGACTCGCCTATCGACGTGACGGAAGCAGGCACGGTGATGTCGTACAAACGGGTATCGTTGTAGAACATACTGTTGCTTATCTCCGTAAGTCCTTCATTCAACGTGACGTATTTGAGATAGCTCATATTTGCAAATGCGCTATCGCCAACCTTCGTCGTTTTTGCAGGCAGAACTATCGTTTCGAAATAGGATGAACTGCATCCGTCAAAAGCATTTGCGCCTATTTCAAGTGTAGCCGCACCGCCTTCACCCTCTTCGAAAATCAGTTCTCTCAAATTGGTACAATTCTTAAATGCGCCCGCACCTATAAGC
>CAMWIB010000072.1 GCA_947174215.1 uncultured Clostridia bacterium | reverse complement strand
GTCTTTTGTGAGCGCACGCTTTTCGTGAAAACGTACGGTTTAGTGAAGAGTGAAAAGAGAATAGTGAATAAGTTTTGTACTGCGTGAGCGGACGAAAATTAAAGTAATTTATAAATAAAAATATTGTAGTAATAAAAAAGAAGCATTGTGATTGCCACAATGCTTCTTTTCTTCGTTTAAGTTGATGAGTTATTATTCCTCATCAACAGTTTCAACAGCTTCGTGTTTCTTGCCAAGTACGCCCTTCTTTTTGAGGACGAGCAAGGTGACGACTACTGCCGCAATTACCACTACGGGAATGACAACGCCAAGCACTATTGCAAGGATGTTGCCGTTTGCAGGCTTGTTTCCTGTTTCTTTGGATGAGTCTATCACTTCGAGTTCACCCGTTTCACGGTTGTAGTAGTAGCCTGTGAAGGTGATTGTATCGCCGTCAACGACAACCTTGCCGAAGGTCTGGGAGTCGAGAGTGTGGAGTATGCTCTTGTCCTCGTCAAACTTGGGCGTTACGTTTTCGTTCTCCTTATAGTTGTAGAACTTCGTACCCATAGTGCCGAGGGTGATGTAGAGTACGCCGTTTCCGTCGTGGCTGAGTACGCCGTCCTTGGAAACCTTCTCCGTCATATTTCCATTGCCATCAAGGAGGTAGGTTGATGTATAGGTGTGGTCGTGTCCTGCGAATACGATGTCAACGCCGTACTGATTGAATATCGGCACGAGCTGTGCGCGCATTGCAACGACTTCTGCGTCGGTGGAGTGAGAGCCGCCGCTGAACAGACTCTTGTGCATAAGCACGAACTTCCATTTTGCGGTGCTGCCTTCAAGGTCCTTCTTCAACCAGTTGAGCTGAGTTTCACCAAGACCGTTTGAGTCGGCGTTGTTGGTGTTGAGGACGACGAAGTGAGCGTTTGCATAATTGAAGGAGTAGAATACGCCGTTCTTCGCGCTGTCAATGTTCTTTGCAAGGGTTGCCTCCTGCAAAGGCTTGCCGTCTGCGTCGGTGGGCAGAGTGTAGTTGAAGAAGTTGAGCATAGCGTTGCTCTTATTCTCGTGGTTGCCTGCGGTGAAGAACATTGAAGTATTTGCAAACAGCTTCTGATAGGTGTTGAGCGCCATTGCCCACTGATTGAAGTTCTTGCCGTTGTCGCACATATCGCCCGCATTGAGGATGAAATCGAAGTCCTTTGTTCTCGAATCCGCAAGCAGAGCTTCGACGGCCTTGAAGCTATCGTCGTACATACCCTGAATCATACCTTGAATATCCGCAATCGTGAGGAATTCAAATGAGGTTACGTTCTTGTCTGCGGCGGTTGTGAGGGTGAAGTAGTCCACGTTGTTGAACTTAGCAAAAGAGAACTGCGCTTTCTTGTTCGTGGTTTCAGATTCGTAGGAGCCTTCGATATCGTAGTGATACGTCGTGCCTGCTTGGAGTCCTGATACCGTGACGGTTGTCACGTTCCAGTAGACAACGCTGTTCTTTGCCGCAAAGTCGCGGTCATAGTCGCTGTAAACAAACGGCACGTCCTCGTGCTTTTCGCCGTCAATCACGATGTCGTATTCTACCTCTGCGTGCGTAAGGCACAAAAGACCGAGGTCAATGAGGGGCAGATAGACGGGTTTCGTCTGGGTGAGCATTTCAACCTTGATTCCGTTCTTCGTATCGGAAGCCTTTGAATCGAAGTAGTCCGTATTCTTATCCGCTTTTTTCTTTGACGTTGATACGCTGATGAGATTGCTTCCGTCCTCGGCTTTGAGGTTGAAGGTTCCGTAAATGTTTTCAGCAGTGTAGAACTTAATCTTATAGGTCGTCGTGCTGTCCTTCGTATCGAAGTTCGTCGTGACGCGGCTCGGGACTCTGCCGTTGTCCTGCGTAGCGGCGTTGAACGTTGCACCAACCTCGGATACCTTGTTCAGCGTGCTTATATAGCTCATCTGTACGCCGCCGTACGTATATGCACTGTGAGGTTGCAAAATATACTTTTCTGCGGGGTTGTTCATGTTTGCAACGTCGGGATATACGTCGGTTGCAAACGCTACGATAATGTTGTCCGCAATACCGCCAAGACCTACGAGGAAGCTCGGCGTGACGTAGCTGTCAAGTACGTTCTCAACAATTTCGATAATGTCGTTGCCTTCCATATTGAAGCCAAGCAAATCACCGACAATCGGCTTTGCGACGGGGAGTACCGCGTTGAGAATCGTGCCAAGGCAGAACGCCTCCGTGTTGATATTCAGCTTGAAATCTTCGGGGATAATTATGCCGTTTTCTTTGGCGTAATTTCTTATTAGTACCATTACGAACGGCTCATTCAAATACTGATTGAGCGCAACTGCCAATTTGTTATACTGCGATTGCGTAAGGAATTCCTTGTCAACGGTCTTGCGGAGGTCAAAGCTGTGACCGAGCAAGGTTTTGAGAAGGGAATCTTCATCGTTGAACAGAGGATTGAGAAGAGCGTCAAGAAGGTCTTGAACAAACTTACCCGTTTTGAGCTGTTCGTCCAAATCGTTCATAGCCGCAACCATACGCTTACGGTAGGTCTTGTCGGTCGGTTGCATATATCCGTATGCGCTCGTGCAAGCTACTTCCGTAAATCTCGCGTCAATATCCGCAGGCTTTTCATCCATAGAAATTTCAGCGCCGAGAGAGTGGGACATCATTATGAAGCTTGCAATCTCTCTTACGTTAAGCTTACCCTTGTTTGTCGGATTGACAGAGCTTACGATATTTTCGTCGCCGTACGTCTTATCGAGGAAGTTGTCAATGATTGCGCGTACGTATTCAAGCGCGGTCTTGTACGTCTTGCCGTTAAACGGATATCCGCTTTCGCCGTAGAGGTTGTTCAACGCTTCGTCAAGGATGTATTGAACAGCACCGTTAAGAGTTTTACCGTCATTGATACCCAAAGCGTCGAGGAGAGTCTTTGCAAAACCGCTGTCGCCAAGACTCGTGAGCATATTGCTTACAGAGCCTTTGAGGCTGTCAATCATTCTGTCGGTGATGAAGTGGTCGAGCATTCTGTTGACGAGGATAGAGTAGATGTCCTTGCTGATAAACTCGTTGTAGCTCATCGTGGAAAGTTCGTCGTATCTAATGATGTAGGTGAGGAATTCGGGGTTGCTGTCAAGCACTGCCTGCCAGTTTTCGGGAGTTCCTTTTGCTTCGAACGCCTTGATAGCCTTGTTGTAAGCCGCCTGATTCCATTCTGCGTCAGTAACGACGTGGTCGCTCGTTTCTTTAAGAGTTTCAAGGATATGAACCTCTGATTCAAGCTGTTCGCCGAGCTTACCGTCGCAGTTATAACGCGTGAAGGTAAGATAGCGGCGAGGTGAAGCGTAGCTTATCGTAGAACCCGTTTCAAAGTCGTAAAGCGTGTTGCCCTCGACGTCCGTATACGTCATAACGTCGGAAGCGTGCATATGACCCGTGAGTGCGTAGCGGATACCCATTGAGAGCATACGCTGTGCGGTGTACTCCCAGTTGTAGAGGGTGAAGTCTTTAAGAATATCGTCCTCTTGCTCGAAGTGGGGGAGTACGTTGTGGTGGAAGGTTGCGATTATCGTTTCTTCACCGAGGGTAGTCTTGTTGCCCTTTTGAGTTTTGGTTTGCGACTCAACCCAGTTGAGGCAAGGTACGCTTATTCTGCCGCCCGTGATGTGAGAGTAGTCAACGAGGCGATAGACGTTCTTACCGCTTGAAAACGCGTATTTTGCGCTGACGGGAACGTCCGTTTCGATAACGCCGTCGTTATTCTCGACTACGAGAATGGGCGCACGTCCCATATCAGCCAAAGCGTAGTATTCATTTTCGCCTATGCGTGAGGGTGCGCCTTCGCCATCAACTACGCGAAGACGGTCAGCAGAGTCAAGACCTACGAAAGAGAAGCCCTTGCGCGCCGTGTCGCTGTCATCGATTTCAGCAAAGTATGTAAGCTTGTTGATATCGTCGCCGATGTTATAGTAGCAAGCCATTTTTTCTTCTGCCGTTTCTGCGGTCGCTACTGCGGCAAGCTCTTCTGAATAGTAGCTGATGTTGAGGTTCTCAGCGTTGGTAGAAGGCTGATATCCGTTCGTGTAGCTTGATGACCAGTATTCGGCGGGAAGATAATCCGTGAGATTTACCGTGCCGTTGCTTCCGTCAAGAGTTGCGTTCGGATAGCCAAGACCCGCAAAGATGAGTGCGAACTGAGCGGAGTTTACGATATCCGCAACTCTGCCTTCACCGGTTTCCTTAGAGTAAAGCTCGCCGTTATGGTTGTACAGGTCGTGGTTGCCGACGACTGAGAAAACTTGGAAGTTCTTATAGCCGTCAATCTTTCTCATCTCGTTTTGCAAATAGCGCAGAGTGTTTGCAACGTCAATAAGCGCAACGCGCTCGCCGTTCTTGCAGAGGTCGCCCGACGTCACAAAATACTGCGGAGCTTTATGTTCCTTTGCGTCTTTGAGTATGCTCTGTATAGCCGCGTTCAGAGTGATTCCGCTTTCAAGCACCAGCTTCGTGTCGCCCGTCATAGCGTAGTAGAAGTCGGTTGACTTGTAGTAGTCGGAGTCAACGTCCTTTGTGTAGCAATATTCCAACGGGAAGTAGTGAATATCGCTCATGTGTCCCACGGTAATCGTTTCGCCTGTGTTTACGGGCGTGCCTTCCGCCGCATAGGAAACTCCGCTGAATACGGAGAAGCCAAGCAGGGAAACCATAACCACAGCAAGCACTACGACGAGAGTAAGCGGGATACGCTTCGTTGTGTTTGTTCTCATAATTCCTCCTTGATGCAACGCATCATATAATAGTATATAGATTATACTACAAGTGTAATATAAAGTACAATGCAAAAATCAAACTTGCGTCATATAAAATGTAACTTTTTTTTGAAGAGTAGTGTGCAATCAGGAAATTTTTACATATTTGCAGAAAAAGATTGAAAATTGCTTGCGCTTTTCAAATTTATATGCTATTATCACCTTACTTTTGAACGCCCTCATGGTCAAGCGGTTCAAGACGTCGCCCTCTCACGGCGGAAACTAGGGTTCGATTCCCTATGGGGGTACCAAAAATCGACAAATCGCGTAAGTGATTTGTCGATTTTACTTTTTCACCCTTAACTCTTAACTATTCACTCATCACAAGACTCGTTTGCGCGATTGCGTTTTTTGAGTTAATAAGTAATAGCGAAGAGAGAAGATGTGAAGTGGAAAGTATTGTAATAAAAAAATTTTTTGGTTTATTATACTGTTTCTCTGTCGAGTCAGTTTTTTTTATGTCTACAAAATAGGGTATCGAACGGGCGGAAAAAGCAACAGTCTATATTTGAGATAACAAGTAATAGTGAATAGTGAAGAAGTAGAGTGGAAAGCATGAAAATATTTGATTTATATTTTTAATTCGTGTCAAAACAAACACATTATATTTTATTGATATAATTTTTGCGCTGTGATATAATAAGCACCTAAGAGGTTGAGTTTATGACAAAGCAAACATATTCAAAAAATCTTGAAACGTTCGGTAAAGTTATTACGTCGCTTGCCACCGACGCCGCACTCGACGTGGAGGGTATTACGCTTCCCGAGGGCAAGAAGTCGCGCGGAGCGGTGTCTATGTATTTTCTGCCAAACGAGAAAGTGACGGTAGAGTTTTATGTCAATATTATGCACGGCTACACCGTGCCTCTGGTAGTTTCAACCTTGCAGGAAACTGTCAAGGAGCAGATTGAGCGTGCAACCAAGTTCAAGGTGCATACCGTCAACGTCCACGTGATGAACGTCAGCGTAGAACAATAATTATGAGAAGAATTGCAAGAGAGGACGTATTTAAGCTGGTGTTTGAGTTCACCTTTTACAACGTGGCAAACGAATGCACGCGCGAGCTTTTGATGTTGGACGACGGGCTTGACGACGACGACAAGCAGTATATCAAGTCCACGTATTTTGGCATAATCACTCGCTTTGAGGAGCTGAGAGGGGTAATATCCAAGAATCTTTCGGGCTACGGAATAGACAGACTTTACAG
>CAMWIB010000071.1 GCA_947174215.1 uncultured Clostridia bacterium | reverse complement strand
ATCTTCTGGCTTAATATCGTCGTCAGTGTCTTATGTGTATAATAGACAGCAATCACAAAGGGCGAGAAGGGCGTAGAGCTGTCCGATATGGAAGATATGGCAAAGGACGTGATTGCCTTTTCAGACGACGGTAGGGGCGTACAGACGGAAGAGCTTATGCGCGCGGCTATGATAAAGGCTAAATCGCTTGGCAAGATGATAGTGGCGCACTGTGAGGTGAACGAACTGCTGAGGGGCGGATACGTACACGACGGCGAGTACGCTAAGGCGCACGGACACAAGGGAATATGCTCGGCGAGTGAGTACGAACAGATTGCAAGAGATATCCGACTTGCAAAGGAAACTGGGGGCGCGTATCACGTATGCCACATCTCCACAAAGGAGAGCGTAGAGCTTATAAGAAAGGCTAAGGCGGAAGGTGTTGACATAACTTGTGAAACGGCACCGCACTATCTCGTGCTGGACGATGGGGATTTGCAGGAGAACGGTTGCTTTAAGATGAATCCGCCTCTTCGCGGGGAAGAGGACAGGCTCGCACTTATTGAGGGTATCAAAGACGGTACGATTGATATGATTGCAACCGACCACGCGCCGCATTCGGTAGAGGAGAAGGCAAGGGGCTTGAAGGATAGCCCGTTCGGAATAGTAGGAATTGAAACGGCGTTCCCCATACTTTACACAAAATTAGTGTTAAACGGTGTGATTTCGCTTGATAAACTCGTGAATTTGCTATCTTACAATCCTCGGAAGAGATTTGGCATTCCGTATAGCGGCTGTTCGGTATGGGATTTGAACGCAAGCTGGGAAGTCACGCCCGAGTCGCTTTTGTCTATGGGTAAGTCAACCCCGTTTATGGGTGGAAAGGTATTTGGTAAAAATCTATACACGGTGTGCAGAGGTAAGACTGTATACCGCGCGGATAAATAAAAATAAATTTTTTAGGAGAGATACATTATGGCAAAGAGAACTGACATCAAAAAAATTCTCATCATCGGCTCGGGTCCTATCGTTATCGGACAGGCGGCGGAATTTGACTATGCAGGCACTCAGGCGTGTCTTGCGCTCAAAGAGGAGGGATACGAAGTTATCTTGGTCAATTCAAATCCCGCGACGATTATGACGGATACGTCCATCGCGGACAAGGTTTATATGGAGCCGCTTACGCTCGAATACATCGCAAAGATTTTGCGCTACGAGCGCCCCGACGCAATCGTTCCCGGTATCGGCGGACAAACTGGTTTGAACCTTGCTATGCAGCTTGAAAAGAAGGGCGTACTCAAAGAGTGCGGCGTTGAGCTTCTCGGCACGAGTAGCGTGAGCATAGAGCGCGCAGAGGACAGAGAGCTGTTCAAGGAAATGTGCCAGTCGATAGGCGAGCCTGTCATTCCGTCGGAGATAACCTACAATCTTGATGAAGCGAAAAAGGCGGCGAAAGATATCGGCTATCCCGTAGTTCTACGCCCTGCGTTCACGCTCGGCGGTACGGGCGGCGGTTTTGCAAACAATGAGGAAGAGCTTGTCGAGATTGGTATGAACGCGTTCAAGCTTTCACCCGTACATCAAGTCCTTATCGAAAAGAGTGTAAAGGGTTATAAGGAGATTGAGTTCGAGGTTATGCGCGACAGTAACGACCACGCAATCACAATTTGCGGAATGGAGAACGTAGACCCCGTTGGCGTACATACGGGCGACTCCATCGTCGTTGCGCCAATTCTTTCGCTGAACGACCATGACCTTAAAATGCTCAACGACAGTGCGATAAAGATTATCCGCGAGCTGAAAATAGAAGGCGGTTGCAACGTACAGTTTGCACTAAATCCAAACAGCAGTGAGTATTATCTGATAGAGGTCAACCCCCGCGTATCTCGTTCCTCCGCACTTGCTTCAAAGGCGAGCGGCTATCCTATCGCAAGAGTTACGGCAAAGATAGCGGTGGGTATGGCGCTTGAAGATATCCCCGTAGCGGGCGGAACTGCGGCGATTGAGCCGAGCCTTGACTACATCGTAGCAAAATTCCCGCGCTTCCCCTTCGACAAGTTTACGACGGCAAAGAACACTCTCGGCACGCAGATGAAGGCGACGGGCGAGGTTATGGGCATCGGTTCTAATCTTGAAGAGTGCTTCTTGAAATCTATCCGCTCGCTTGAAACGGGAGTATGCCACTTGCACCTTGCCAAGTTTGATAAGTTCTCAAAGGAAGAGTTGTTTGAATATCTCGGCGAATTCAAGGATGACAACATCTACGCTATTGCGGAGCTTATCCGCAGAGGCGCGTCCATTGAGGATTTGCACAAGGTTACTATGATAACCGAGCTGTTCCTTGAATCCATAAAGAAGATTGTCGATATGGAAGTCAAGCTTGCAAAGAGCGTAGGCGATACTGCGCTACTCAAAGAAGCGAAGAAGATGGGCTTCGGCGATAAGTTCATCGCAAAGCTTTGGAACAAGAAGGAAATCGAGATATACAACCTTCGCAAGCAAAACGGAATCACACCTATATTCAAGATGGTTGACACCTTGCATACGGGCAAGTATATCGCGTACCTCTATTCCTCGTACAGCGGAGAGAACGCTTCAATCCTCACGGACAAGAAGAAGATAGTCGTGCTTGGCGCAGGACCTATCCGTATCGGACAGGGCGTAGAGTTTGACTATTCCACCGTACACGCAGTGCAGACGATAAGGCGCGCGGGCTACGAGGCGATTATCATAAACAACAACCCCGAAACCGTATCTACCGACTACACAACCGCGGACAAGCTCTATTTCGAGCCGCTCACTCCCGAGGACGTTATGGCGATAATCGACTTTGAAAATCCCGAGGGCGTAGTTGCTTCTCTCGGCGGACAGACGGCAATCAATCTCGCTCAGCCGCTTATGGAGCGCGGAGTCAAGATTATCGGCACCGACTGCGAGGCTATCGACCGCGCGGAGAACAGAGATAGCTTTGAAAAGGTTCTTGAATCCCTCAACATTCCTCAGCCCGAAGGACAGGCGGTCACTAATATAGAGGACGGCGTAAACGCGGCGAGCAGGATAGGATATCCCGTACTCGTACGCCCGAGCTTCGTTCTTGGCGGACGTGCAATGCAGATTGTCGCAAACGAGGAGCAACTCCGCCACTATCTCAAAACCGCCGTCGAAATTGACGAAGATAAGCCCGTGCTTGTAGATAAGTACATTATCGGTAAGGAAGTCGAGGTCGACGCAATCTGCGACGGACGTGACGTGTTTGTAGCTGGCATTATGGAGCTTGTTGAGCGTACGGGCGTACACTCGGGCGACTCGATAAGCGTATATCCCGCGTTCAGTATTTCAAATAAGGTTAAGGGTACTATCCTGCAATACACCAAGAAGCTCGGCTTGGGTATCGGTATCGTCGGACTTTTCAATATTCAGTTCATCGTGGATAAGAACGAGAAGGTGTACATCATAGAGGTCAACCCGCGCTCGTCGAGAACTGTTCCCTTCCTCTCCAAATCGACGGGATACAGCCTTGCCGATATCGCAACCGAAGTCATTATGGGCAAGAGCTTGAAGGAGCAGGGAATATTCGACATTTATCCGACGGAAAAGAAGAGATGGTACGTAAAGGTACCCGTATTCTCATTCAACAAGATACGCGGACTCGACGCGTATCTCTCACCCGAGATGAAGTCCACGGGCGAAGCGATAGGCTATGACGATAAGCTCAACCGTGCGCTCTATAAGGCGCTTCAAGCCTCGGGTATGAAACTGCAAAACTACGGCACTGTGTTTGTCACTATATCCAATAAGGACAAAGAGGAAGCTCTGCCGCTCGTGCGCAGATTCTACAATCTCGGCTTCAACATCGAGGCTACGTCGGGTACAGCGAAATTCCTCATTGAAAACGGAATCCGCACACACGTACTCAAAAAGCTGAGCGACGGAAGTGACGATATTCCCGAAGCAATCAGACAGGGACATATCGCGTACGTAATAAACACGCAGGACGTGCAGTCCACGGGTCAGATGCGCGACGGCTATATGATAAGAAAGAGTGCGATTGAAAACAACGTCACGCTGTTCTCATCACTTGATACGGTGCGCGTGTTGCTCGACGTACTTGAAGAAACAACACTTACAATCTCAACGATTGACGCATAAAGGTCTTTGCGCCAAACGATGGCTTGTTTGGATGTGAACACGACGGACAGATGTTCAAGGGACTGCACTGCGCGTGCAGGGCGCGCGCCATGTGAGTGCCGAGCCAAGCGATACAGTACAAGGAAGCAGACGAGTGTTGTTTATTTCGTCTGCGACCGAGTGGAATAAAGAGTGGAATATGGCAGTAGGCGAGCGCCGAGTGTCTCCCCCGCGAGCGACGGATACCATTGTAGAATGCGTTGGCTAACCGAGTGGTGGGAGAAAAGCCCGAAGGGAAAGAGGGGGTTATTTTATTTAATGAAACAAGGTAATTTTAATATTATTAAAAACGAGCCGCTTACCGCAAACGTCTTTAAGATGATACTTGCGGGCGATACGTCTGGGGTTACGGCGGCGGGACAGTTTGTCAATTTGAAGATAGACGGATTGTATCTGCGCCGTCCGATATCCGTATGCGACGTCGAGGACGGTACGCTTACGCTGATATACAAGGTTGTTGGCAAAGGGACGGAAGAGATGAGCCGTATGAAAGCGGGTACGGAGCTTGACGTGCTTACGGGACTCGGTAACGGATACGACTTGACGAAGGCGGGAGATAAGCCACTGCTTATAGGCGGCGGCGTAGGCACACCCCCGATGTACAACCTTGCAAAGCGACTTATCGCTATGGGCAAGACTCCGTCCGTCATACTCGGCTTTAATACCGAGAGCGAAATATTCTACGCAGATGAGTTTGAAAAGTTAGGTTGCCACGTGACTGTGACGACTGTGGACGGCTCGTACGGAGTGAAGGGCTTTGTCACAAACGCTATGGATATGGAGTACTCATATTTCTACGTTTGCGGAAACGAGCCTATGATGAAGGCCGTTTATGCAGGCTCAAAGACGAGCGGACAGTTCAGCTTTGAGGAGCGTATGGGGTGCGGCTTTGGCGCGTGTATGGGTTGCAGTTGCAAGACTGTGACAGGCTACAAGCGCATATGTAAGGACGGTCCCGTACTTGAAAAGGAGGAGATATTATGGCAGAAATGAGAGTTAATCTGTGCGGAATAGAGCTTTCAAACCCTGTTATTGCCGCAAGCGGTACGTTTGGCTACGGCTATGAGTTTGCGGAATTCTATGACATAAATTGCCTTGGTACGTTCTCTTTTAAGGGTACGACAAAGGAATCAAGATTTGGCAATCCCACGCCGCGTATTGCTGAGTGTGCGGCAGGACTTATAAATTCCGTAGGATTACAAAACCCCGGTGTGGAAAAGGTAATTTCCGAGGAACTGCCAAAGCTCGCAAAGTGCTTTAATAAAAAGGTTATGGCAAACGTGGGCGGCTTCTCCGTTGAAGAGTATCAGTACACTGCCGCAAAGCTTGATAAGTGCGAGCAGGTAGGTTGGCTTGAAGTGAACATCTCCTGTCCCAACGTACACGACGGTGGATTGAATTTCGGCTCGTCAGCAGTAGCGGCGGCGCAGGTTACGGCGGCTGTCAAAGCTGTCACAACAAAGCCAGTCATAATCAAACTGTCGCCAAACGTGACGGATATCGTAAGCATTGCAAAGGCGTGCGAGGACGCGGGTGCGGACGGTATAAGCCTTATAAATACGTTGCTTGGCATGCGTATAGACTTAAAGACGAAAAAGCCCGTCATCGCAAACGTAATGGGCGGCTTTTCGGGAAGCGCGATATTCCCTGTTGCGCTCAGAATGGTGTATCAGGTCGCGCACGCAGTGAAAATACCCGTCGTCGGTATGGGCGGCGTATCGAGTGCGGATGACGTCATAGAGATGATGCTCGCAGGAGCGACCGCAGTAGAGGTAGGTGCGGCAAACCTCGTCAACCCGTTTGCGTGCAGAGATATAATCAACGACTTGCCGAACGCGATAGGATCGCTTTGCGTAGAAGTATTACCCAACT